>CALAED010000776.1 GCA_937891035.1 uncultured Thermomonosporaceae bacterium
TTCGGGACGCTCGCCGGGTGGCCGCTGGCCGAGCGGCTCAGGTTCGCGAACCTGTGCGCCGGTCTGTCCGTACGCCACTACAGCGGCTCGCTCGGCGCGCCGTGCTGGGGCGACATCGCGGCGTTCGGCGAGTCGTCCGAGGTCCCCGAAGAAGTCCTCAGTGACTACGCTTTCGTCATCCCCTACATCCCGGAGGCGGCGACAGAGACGGTCACCCGGGCCGAACCCACCCTCCGGCACCAGACCTGACATGGCGGCGCGAATAGCGATCATCGGAGCCGGCAGCGGATACCTGCCCGGGGTGATCAGAGGCGTGCTCCATCGCGCCGACGATCTCGCGGGGTCCGAGCTGGCCTGCTACGACATCCACGAGGACCACCTGGCCATCATGACCAGGCTGGCCCGGGCCATGGTCAAGGCCCACGGCGCGGACATCACCGTCACCGACCACCATCACCTCGAGCCGGCGCTCGCGGACGCCGACTTCGTCTTCACCACTTTTCGCTCCGGCGGGCTGCCGGCCCGCCGGTTGGACGAGTCGATCCCGCTCGCCTACGGCGTGATCGGCCAAGAGACCATCGGCCCCGGCGGCTTTTTCATGGCGCTGCGCTCGGTGCCGGTGCTGCTCGACATCGCCGGCACGATGGCCCGGGTCGCGCCCGACGCCTGGATCGTCAACTACACAAACCCGACGAACGTGGTCACCGACGCCGTAACTCGTTACGCCGGCGCGAACATCATCGGGCTGTGTGACCAGTGGGTCGGCGACACCGAGACCTGGGCGGAACTACTCGGCCTGCCACCCGGCCTCGAGATCGACTGGATGGGCCTCAACCACTGCACCTGGGCGGAACGAGCCCGGCTGCACGGTACCCCGATCGACTTGACGAACGCGCTCGCCGCCGCGCCCCTCACGCCCGCCGCGGCCACACCGCATCGCGACCCGGCCCGGATGGCCGAGCTCGGCCGCGCCCTGGGTCTCCTCGTCAACTCTTACTCGAAGTACTACTTCTTCCATGACGAGGTCGTACGGGAGCAGCGCGCCAAGGCGACGACGCGCGCCGAGGACATCATGGCGATGCTGCCCGCGTACTACGAGCAGATCGCGACAGAGGCGGAAAAGCCCGACCCGCGGCCAAGCACCGAACGCGGCGGCGGCGAGCACGGAGAGTTCGCCGTCGACGTCATCTGCGCCATCGCCGGCGACGAGCGCCGCCGCTTCGTCGTCAACACGGTCAATCGCGGAGCCATCGCCTCGCTGGAACCCGCCGCCATCGTCGAGGTTCCCTGCGTCGTCGGCCGGGACGGGCCGACGCCGCTGACGATGGGCGCGCTGCCGCGGCCGGTACGGGGCCTGACCCAGGCGGTGCACGAATACGAATGGCTCACCGCCGACGCCGCCGTCCGCGGTGACCCCGTGATCGCGCTCCAGGCTCTATTGGCACATCCCCTCATCAACGACAAGAAGGTCGCGGAGGGCATCTTGCTGGACGGCCTCGTCGCGCACCGCGACCACCTGCCGCAGTTCTAACGGCGCCGACGCCGCCACGCCATGATCGCGACAGCGGTCGCGGCCAGCGCGACACCTGTGCCGATCAGCACCACGGAACCACGGTCGCGCGCGCGTTCCTCGTCATCGCCGCGTGGGCCGACCAGCGCGCCGACCGCGGCGGTCAGCTGTCCGGCCTCCTCTTTGAGCTGCATGACGCCGCGGCGGGCCGCGTTCTTGGGGTTGATCCGGTCCACGAGGGCGTCGACTGTACGCGCCAGTTCCGCGCGGGTGCGCTCGATCTCGCGCTCCAGCGCCTGCGGGTCGCGGGCGGTGTCGGCCATGACGTGTCCCTTTTCCGTTGGACGCATGCGGTGATCAGTCTGCCAGGTCCGGGCCGCGTACCGGTACGGTGGTACCGACATGGACGGAAGGGAGACGCGATGAGGTTGCAGCCAGGCGACGTCGCACCCGACTTCACGCTTCCCGACGCCGACGGTAACAAGGTGTCATTGTCGTCCCTGCGCGGCAAGCGGGCAATCGTCTACTTCTACCCCGCGGCGATGACCCCGGGGTGCACGAAGGAGGCCATCGACTTCCGCAACGCGCTGCCCGCACTGGCGGCGGCGGGCGTCACCGTCGTCGGCATCTCCCCCGACAAGGAGCCCAAGCTCGCCAAGTTCCGCGACAGGGACGAGCTCACCTTCCCGCTGCTGTCCGACACCGAAACCAAGGTGCTGCAGGCGTACGGGGCGTACGGCGAAAAGAAGCTGTACGGCAAGACCACGGTCGGCGTGATCCGCTCGACGTTCATCATCGATGCCGACGGCAAGATCGAAAAGGCCTACTACAACGTGAAGGCCACCGGTCACGTCGACCGCCTCCGTAAAGACCTCGGCCTCTGACAAAACCCGTTCACCCCGGTCAAGTCGCCCTCGCCGCGCCTCTGACAATCCTTCGAACTGTTGTCAAACGGTAGCGGCCGGAGGCCGTCACGCAGCGCGCGGACAGCGACCACCGCGCGGGGGCGCGGGGGCGGAGCCCCCACATCGGGGGGTCCGGGGGGTCGTCCCACGGGGTCAACACCACGGGCCAACGGCGAAGCGAGCGTAGCTCGCCGAGCATGAAACGGCGGCCGCGTGCGGGCGGGGGGACTCGAACCCCCACAGTGTCTCCACCAGTAGGACCTAAACCTACCGCGTATGCCTATTTCGCCACGCCCGCCTGCCGGCCCGTGCCGGGCGGCGGATTCAGCTTAGCGTTCGGTCGCGGCGTTACGACGGGCCGAACGGGACCTTCGTGGCAGCCACATCGCCGGGATGAGCGTGACGGCGATCAAGATTGCGGTGATCCAGAAGGTCTGCCCGAACGCGCGCTCAAGCGCGGGCACGAAGTCGGCCCGGCCCTCGGGCGGGAGCGGGCCGAGCGCCGAAGCGCCGAGCCCTGGCGCCTCCGCGGCGATGGAGCGCTGCAGGATGACGGCCACCAAAGCGGTGCCGATGCAGCTGCCCAGTTGCTGGAGGGTGTTCATGGCGCAGCTGGCACGCGGGAGCGCCGAGGCCGGAAGTGTGACATAAGCGGCGACTGTCGTCGGCACAACCGCTGCACCAAGGCCCAGTCCCATCAAGAACATGGCGCCGGCACACACGAGGATAGGGGTGTTCACCCCGAGCTGGCTGAAGGCGATGGCGCCGAGCATGCCGACGAGGAGCCCGGTCGGCACGACGATGCGGGGGCCGGCTCGGTCGGCGACCCACCCGGCCAGCGGCATCGCGGCCGCCGCGCCGAGTGTCTGCGGCATCAGCAACAGACCGGTCGCGAACGGGGCTTGACCGCGCAGGATCTGCCAGTACAGCGGTAGGAGGATGAGAAGGCCGAACCTCGTCATCTGCAGCATCAGTATCGTGGACGCCGCGGCCTTGAACGCACGTTCGCGGAATAGCGCGAGGCTGATCAGCGCCCGGTCACGGCGGAAGCGTGCGTGCACCCCATACAAGGTGACCAGCAGCGCCCCGACGCCCAGCTCGATCAGAGGAAGCGGACTACCGAACCCGCCGTCGGCGCCGAGTCCAGACGTGCCGTGAACAATGACCGCGACGCCGGAACACAACAGCAGGAGCCCGCGCAGATCGAGTTGGTGGCCGGGCCGTGTCTCGGTCCTGGGTAGCAGCCTGCCGGCCGCCACCACGGCGGTCAGGCCCAGTGGCACGTTGAGAAAGAAGATCCACCGCCAACCCGCGGCCGAGATGATCAGTCCGCCGATCACCGGTCCGGCCAGCGAGCCCATCAGCATGGGGGCCGAGATCATGCCCATCACCCGCCCCATCCGCAGCGGGCCTGCCGCCTGGGCCAAGATCGCCTGTCCGGTGGGCACGATCAGGCCGGCGCCGACGCCTTGGACCGTCTGGAACGCGATGAGCGCACCGATCGACCAGGCCGACCCGGACAGCGCCGCGCCGGTCATGAACAGCAGCAACGCGCCCATCAGCACGCGCTTGGCACCGAACCGCTCGGCGGCCCATCCCGCGGTCGGGATCGTGCTGGCGAACGCCAGGAAGTAAGCGGTCAGGACCCACTGGACGGTTGTGAGCGGCGCGCCGAACTCGCCGCCCAGCGTGCGCGTGGCGACGTTCACGATCGTCGTGGAAATGGTTGCCATTGAGGTGCCCAGCACCACAACGACGCCGAGCGCGACCAGCCGCCCGCCCAAAGCGGGCTCCGGCGTTGGGTCGGCGGGCGGCTGACGGCCACCTTCCGGTGCGGCGTGCTCGGACGGGCGCTCGGGCGGGGTCGGCCTCCTCGCTGTGGGCCGGGCGCATTCTGCGGGTTCCATCATTGACTCCCCCTTTTCTTGTTGTCAGACATTCACCCACAAGAGGTGCCGCTCAACAACGCCAGGGTCCAGGCAACAGGTCAAGCCACACCCGTCGTGAGGGCTGTTGCCCTGCATTGACCCAGCGAATCGCGCTGTAGACCGAGCAAAGAAAAGCAGTTTTCTACACGACAGCGATTCGTAGTGTCAGATAGTTTCGGATCATCCGGTGCGGTCGGGCCTCGGCGCTGTGACCTCGCACTTGGATCGTTCCAAGGGAGCAATAGGCCCCATACGGTCAAAAATGGGACCTTTTACGGGCGGTCAATATAAGTTGTTATATACTTACCTCTATGGGTGTCGCCGACGTCAATCGATCAAGGCGTTCTCGCGGACAATTTCGGTATGCGAAATGTTCTGTCCGCTGGTAAACACCCTCGTCCTGACTCCCGGCTTTGACCTGCGCCCGAAGAGTCCGACGGAAGTAATCCTTCCGGTAACCCTTGCGTCGCCTGGCCGCTCAGTTGAAGGTTGTACTAGCTCCCACCGAGCCCACACACGGGGGTAGTCGAAGGAGTTGGTTGCCCCATGGTGGCCGGTCAGGACACCCGCCCCGTCCTCGCCAATATGAGTTCGTATCGCCAGACCAGAAAAGAAGGCACACGAATCAGCAACCAAGTTCTCGCGACGCGTCTGGGACTTCGTTTCGCAGGCGCGCTCAGCTTCGAAGGCTGGGAGCGAGCAGGTGAACAGATCTCGCGTATCGTCAGCTCGTCTGCTTGGTGCCTCGGAGACTGGATCATCGTCGGTCAGTCACGCTTCACCGACCGCTACAAGCACGTGATCGAGGCCGTCGGTCTTGACTACCAGACGGTACGCAACTACGCGTGGGTCGCTCGCCGGTTCGAGTTGTCCCGCCGGCGGGACACGCTGAGCTTCCAACACCATGCCGAGGTCGCCTCGCTGCCGCCCGAAGAGCAGGACTACTGGCTCGACCGAGCCGAGGACCGAGGCTGGTCGCGCAACCGTCTGCGACAGGAGATCAGAAATAGCCGCAGCGTCGGTACCGACAACGCGCCGAAGGCCAGCGCGCTGCCGCGGATCATCGTGACCAAAGAGCGCATCGCCCGGTGGCGGGCGAGCGCCGAGCAAATGCAGATGTCTCTAGAGAGCTGGATCATCGCGAACCTCGACTCGGCCGCCGAGATGGCCCAGATCGAGGCCCCGACGCCGATCCGGAGAATCGATTCACGCGTCAGGGAGCTCGGGCCGCCGCTGCGGCAACTCGACGCTCCCATCCGAGAAACTTCGGATCTTTGATTGGCACGCTCCATGTATTCGGCAGGCCCAGTACGGGAACGGCCGGAGGATCCGGTCAAGGAACGGTCCATGGCCGTTCCCGGTTATCTGCCGCCACGACGCGGTCCGTTCAACCCGCCTGATCTGCTGGGCCGGCTGCGCGCGGGCGACCCGATCACCAAGGTGACGCTGTGCGACGGCCGGACCGCGTGGCTGGTCACGCGGTACGACGACGCCTGCTTCGTCATGTGCGATCCCCGGTTCAGCGCGGACGCCACCAACCCGAGCCTGCCCTCGCTCAGCCCGGGCCGGGTCTTCCCTTGGTCACGGCGCACCATGAGCCGGATGGACGACCCGCGGCACGCGGATCTTCGTCGCGTGCTGGCGCCCGAGTTCACGCCCACGCGGGTGGCGGCGCTGGGCCCGACCATCGAACGGATCGTGACGAGCGGGATCGAGGGCATGCTCGCCACAGAGGTCAAGCCGGTCGACTTCCACACCGCGTTCGCCGACCATGTGCCGAGGCGGCTGATGTATGAGCTGCTCGACGTACCGGCGGCGGACCAAGAGCGGCTGCGCGCGTGGGCGAAGATCCTCACCAGCCGCACCACCACCGTCGAGCACCTGACCGAGGCCGACGACGCCCTGTACGGCTACTGCGCCGATCTGGTGACCCAGCGGATGGCCGAGTCCGCCGAGGCTCCAGTCGAGTCCGCCGACTTCATCGGCCGGCTCGTCGCCCGCGGCCGGCGGGACGAACCCGGCCGCGAGCCGCTCAGCCACGAGGAGCTCAGCATGATGGTCAAGCTCCTCATGGTCACGGGCCAGTTGCCCACAGCCAACATGATCTCCTTGGCCACCCTCACCATGTTGCTCACGCCGGGGTGGTTCTGGGCGATCCAGACGAACCCCGAAGTGGTGCCGGACGCCGTCGAGGAGTTGCTCCGCTTCCACACCCTGCTCCACGACGGGGTGCCCAGAGTGGCGAAGGAGGACGTGGTCGTCGGCGGAGTCACCATCGCCGCCGGGGACGGTGTGATCGTCTCATTGGCCTCCGGCAACCGCGATGCCTCGGTGTTCGAGCGCCCGAACGAACTCGACATGACGCGGCATCGCGCCGGGCGGCACCTGACGTTCGGCGCCGGCGTGCACCGCTGCGTGGCACGCGGACTGGCCAGGGCCCAGCTTCGGATCGCCCTTCGCACGCTCGCGGTCCGGATACCCACGCTGCAGTTGGCCGTGCCGTTCGCGGAAATTTCATTCTTGGAAGACATGCACATCTACGGCGTCCGAGAACTGCCGGTCACATGGTGAAGCCGCACCGTCATAAGGTGCATCGGCCCACCGCCGTGCCCACATTTGTCACTGTATTCATTGAACTGTATCGCGACCCGAGTCCCGCCGCCTTGCCTGATTGGCGGACATCACCTCCTGACCAGGGCATTTTCTGCCTCTGGGCAGGTAATGGAGCTGATGGGGCTTGCCTTTCTGGTGCTCCCAGCTCACCATCACATTACTAACTCAGTTCGCGACCTAGGTGTCCCGCCGGCGGGACACGCCGTGGTGTGGCGCCACGCAAGTGCCACTTCTGCGGAAACTTCCGCGGAAAATTTCCGCAGTATGGAAGGAGCTTTTTTGTGTCCGGAATCGAGGCACTTCGTGCCTTCTATCTAGGTGACAGCGCTGGGGCGGAGAGCCGCTTCCATATCTGGGACAGAGGCGAGGCGGTCGGCGACTCGGTGACGCCGTCGACCTACAGCAAGCCATACCAATTGTGGATGAACGAGCTATTGCGCAAGTTCCTTGATGACGCCGACGAGTCCGCCTTGCTCAGCGTCGGGTGCGGCAACGCGGTCGTCGAGGCCGAACTCACCGCCGCCGGCTACCAAGTGCTCGGCGTGGACGCCCTGCCTGAGGCGGTCGCGCTCGCCAAGGCCAAAGGCGTCGACGCGGTGTGCGCCGACGTCCTCACCTGGACGCCGCCGCCGTCCACGCGGTGGAGCGTGATCTACGCTGACGGCATCCTCGGACACATCTTCGACCAGGCCAAGGGCGTCCAGCACGTCCTCGCCCGGTTCCGGTCCTGGCTGCCGGACGGCAAAGGCGTCTTGGTCATGTCCAACGACGAACCGCGGACCGACGCACACGTCCAAGCGCACTCGGAGGTTCCCGGGTTCTCCTGGCTGTCCGGCCCGTTCCTGCACACCCAGGCCGAGGCCGTCGGGTTCCAGGACGTCTGGACCACGTGGTTCACCTACGAACGACCGTTGACCGGCTCCCGCGAGCGCGTCGTCGTCACCGCCCGCACCTAGGACGCCCTGGTCGGCTCGTCCCGTCACCCCACACCCACACCAAATACCGCCTCCCCGCCACGAATCCCGAGGACAGAGGAGGACGCAGATGGACAGCGCGGCCCGCTCGGTACTCGCGCCCCAATACAACGGAGCACGCTCGCCGGGCGATCGGCCGATCTCCATCATGGCCACACTGTCCGAGCCTCCCGCCGCCTCATTCGCACGACTGAACCAGGCGTATCTCAAACACCTGACGCCGCCCACGGTCAGGTATGTCGAGGTGCGCGCCGACCTCGCCGGAGACGTCGCGTCGGAATCGCTCCGCGCCCACGTCTCCGGCGCCCTCATCTATACGCTGCGCAGCACCGCCGCGGGCGGCGATGCCGCCGACCCGGCGGATCGGCGGCGCGCCCGGCTGATCGCCGCGGCCGACCGATACGACTACGTGGACCTCGAGGCGGACCGCGATCTGCACCCCGACCTGCTCGCCGCGATCCCCCCGGAGCGCCGGGTGATCTCCTGGCACGGGACGGCCGCCGATCTCCCCCACCTGCGCCGCAGGTTCGACGCGTTGGCGACCGTCCAGGCCCGTCTCTACCGGCTGGTGCCGCGGGCCGAGACGCTCCCCCAGGCGGCGCTGCCGTTGCGGCTGCTCAAGGCGATCGGCCGCGACGACGTGATGGCCTATGCCCAGGGCCCGGCCGGCACGTGGACCCGGGTGCTCACGGCGAAGTACGGCGCTCCGGTGGCGCCCGGCCGGCTCGATGTTCCCGCGACCGCCGGCGGGCCACCACCCGATGGTGAAATGCCCCTGCCACGGCTGCTCGCCGACTATCCCGATCGGCTGGTGTCCCGCGCCGAACGGCTGTACGGCATCATCGGCGCCTCGACGACTCTGTCGCTGGCCACTCCGGCATACAACACCGCGTGCCGGTCGCTCGACCTGCCCGCGGTATTCCTGCCGTTCAGCACCCAGGAGCTGCAGGGCTCGCTGACCGAGCTCAGCGCCCTGCTCGACGACCTCGGCCTGCCCCTGTGCGGCGCGACCATCGTCCGCCCGCACAAGGAGACCGCGCTGGCGCTGGCCACCGACGCCAGCCCGCTGGCCCGCCGCGCGCAGGCGGCCAGCCTCCTGCTCCGGACCAAAGACGGATGGTGGGCCGACAACGAGGCCGCCGGCGTGGTGGCCACGCTCAGCGGAAAGGGCGTGGACATCGCGGGCCGGCGCATCGCCGTCATCGGCGCCGGCGGCGCGGGCCGCGCGGCAGCGGCCGGACTGACCCAGGCCGGCGCCCGGGTCACCTTGGCCAACCGCGGCACACGCCGCGGCGAGCGGGCGGCGAGGCTGCTCGGCGTGCCGTTCGTCCGGCTGCGCGACCTCGACCCGAAGCAGTTTTCCGTACTGGTCCATGCCACCCCGGTCGTCGACGACCCGTTGTTGCGGCTGGACGGTCTGGACCCCACGACGGTGATCTTCGATTTGAACTATCGAGCCGGGGACACGCCGCTCGTCGCCGCCGCGCGCGCCGGCGGGCACGTGACGATCGACGGCAGAGACATGCTCTTGGCGGAACTGCCTCGGCAATTCAAACTGATGACCGGCCGGTCCATGCCGGCAGGCGAGGTCGCCATGGCCCTGGCCGGCACGGAAGGGTGATCATGATGGGCGCGCCGAAGCCAATGCGGTTCCATTGGAGCCTGCCCACCTCCGCGGGGGACACCGGCTTGCGCGGTGCCAAGCCACGGTCGGAAACCAGCGCGCTGCCCGACGTGGCCGGCAACGTGGCGTTCGCCCGCGCCGCCGAGACGGCCGGGATGGACTCGGTGCTGGTGCCCATCGGCTTTTACCGCTCCGACCCGGTGACGGTGGCGGCGGTGATGGGCACCGAGACCAGCACCGTGAAATTCATGCTCGCCAGCCGATCCGGGCTCATCTCCCCGACCTATTTCGTTCAGCAGGTCAACACGCTGTCCGTGCTGACGGGCGGCCGCGTGGCGATCAACTCCGTGGCCGGGCACACGCCGGAAGAACAACGCTTTTTCGGCGACCCGCTTCCGCACGCCGAGCGCTACCGGCGGACCGCGGAATTTTGGGCCGTCTGCCACGCGCTGTGGGACGCCGACGGGCCGGTGAACTTCGACGGGGCCTATTACCGGATCCGCGACGCGCAGGTGAGCGTGCCGTTCACTTCGGCCGAACGGACCCGGCCGGAGATCTACCTCGGCGGCAATTCGAACGAGGCGCAGCGGGTCGCGATCACCCATGCCGACTGTAACCTCCGGTTCCCCGACACGCCGGACCGGCTGGCGCCGAGCGTCGCCGAGACGCTGCGCGGCGGCATCGAGTGTGGTCTCGTGCTGTCGGTGATCGTCCGCCCGACGCGGCAGGAGGCCCGCCAGGCCGCCAACGACCTCATCGCCGCGGCCGGCGAACAGGCCCGTGAGGTGCAGCGGAAGTTCCGGGCGCGCACGGATGCCGTCGGCTATTCCAACTTGCACGATATGGCCGTACGCGAGACTGACAAGAACGGCTCGGACGGCTGGTTGACGCCGTACCTGTGGTTCGGTGGCGTGCCGTATCTGGGGCCCACTTCGGTGTCCCTGGTCGGCTCGCCGGAAGACATCGCCGACGGCCTGTTCGAATTCCGTCGGGTGGGCCTCACCCAATTCGTTTTTCAGGGTCGGCCCGACCTCAAAACGATGATCGCATTCGGCCGCGACGTGCTGCCGCTCGTACGAGCCCGGGAAGCCCGAGAGGCTCGGGAAACACCAAAAGCCCGAGAAGCCGAACAAGCCGGAGAAGCTCGCGAAGCCCTTATGGCCGCCAGGGCCAGTGCGGCCCGAGAGGAGAACCAGGCGTAA
>CALAED010000777.1 GCA_937891035.1 uncultured Thermomonosporaceae bacterium
CTACTGCGCAATCGGCAAAAAACCCTAACCACCCACCACACCCCACAGCCGGGTCAGGGGGCCGCTCACCGCGGCCAGGCGTCATGGATGTCCACATGAGGGGTCGGCTCGAGGTATCCGGACGCCTGGAGGCGGAACATCTCGGCGTAGCGTCCCCCGGCGTCCATCAATTCTTGGTGCGTGCCTTGCTCGACGATCCGGCCGTTCGCCATGACGTAGATGCGATCCGCCGATCGGACGGCCGAGAAGCGATGCGATATCAACAGCACTGAGCGGCCGGCCAGAAGGGTCCGAATGCGCTCGAACAGCTCGTGTTCGGCGTGCGCATCCAAGGTGGCCGTCGGCTCGTCGAGAATGATAAAAGGAGCGTCGCGGAAGAACACCCGCGCGAGCGCGACTCGTTGCCATTGCCCGCCGGAAAGATCCGTGCCACCCGCGAACTCCGGGCCGAGCAGCGTGTCATATCCGTGCGGAAGTACGCCGAGAAAGCCGTCGGCCCCGGCCGTAACCGCCGCGGCCTCGACGGCGGCCCGGTCGGCCGCCTTTTCCCAGCGCCCCATCCCGATGTTGTCCGCGGCCGGCAGCAGATAGCGTTCGAAGTCCTGGAACAGCACCGCCGCCGAGCCGCGCGGGCCGGCGGCGTTCGCCTCGGTGACCTCTACTCCGTCGTAGCTGATGCGTCCGGCGGTCGGCAGGTACAGACAGGACAAGAGCTTGGCGAGCGTCGTCTTACCGGATCCGTTCTCACCGACCAGTGCGACCAACTCGCCGGCTTTGATCTCGAGGCTGATGTCGCGCACCGCCGGCCGGCCGGCGCCCGGATAGGTGAAGGTGACCTCCTCCAACGTCAACCGCTCAAATCCGATGGGCGCCGCGTGGGAGGCGGATCCCCCGCGCTGTTCAAGCTTGAGGAAGGAACGCAGGTCCTCGAGGAAGGGTGCCGCCTCGAAGAGCTGGTCCGCGCCGAGCGAGGCGATCCGCAGCCGAGCACCGAGCAGCAGTACCGCGCCGGCCGCGGCGCCGGCGTCGGCGACTGTCATGCGCCCGGATCGCGAGAGAAGGAAGAGAAGCGCGAACAGGCCGCCGAAGCAGGCCGCGCTGATCAAGCGCGACACCAAGATGACGCGCAGGCGCCTGCGCACGGACTGCCGCGTCTCGGCGATGCGCTCACTGGTCCGTTTCTCCCAGCGCCCGCGCAGGTACGGCGCCAGCCCGAACACGCGCACTTCCGCGGCCGGTCGGCGGCCGGTGAGCAACCGGAGAAGGTAATTGCGCTCCCGTTCCGCCGCCGTGATGCGGAAGACCATGGCGAAGAGCATCTCGCCGTTCTTGACCCCGGCCAGCAGCAGTGGCACCGCCGCAAGCAGTGTCGCGGGAATGAGCAAGGGCTCGATGGTCGCGACGGCGATGCCGATGCCGATGCAGCCCATCGTCGCCTGGGCCAGCGCGCCGAGCCCCTGGGCGAGTTGGTTGGGCCTGACCTCGGCGCTGATCGTCGCCCGTTCGAGCCGGTTGTGGAAGGCCGGCGTGTCGAAACGCTCAAGCGGCACCGTGCAGGCGACGTCGAGAATCCTGCGGTGGGCGTGGCGGGCGAGCAGCTCGCTGAGCACCTCGTCGCGCCCCGTGGCGATCGCGCCGGCGAGGTTCATGGCGCCGAGGAGGAGCAAAGTGAGCGCTCCGCGCAGGAACAGCTCAGTAGAGCCGCCGCCATCGGCGATCGCGGCGAGCAGGTCACGGCCGGCGAGTAGTGGTACGACCAGTCCCAGACCGCCCAGCGCCTGTAGCCCGATCACCAGGAGGAACTCCCGCCGCGCGGCGTTCCAGGTCAACCGCAGTGCCCCGGCGAGCAGCGCTGGGAGCCGCCGCAATTTGATCTGCGGCGGCTCCGTCAGCTCCGTGATGGTGATCGCGCCCGGATCGGACTCGTTCATCTCCTATTCAGTAGCCGATCTGGGTGACGTCGCCACGCTGGAACGGGCCACCCGTGTGGAGCAGATCAGCGATGCAGTTGGCCATGGGCAGACCCAATGCGTGCTGCATCCACATGAACTGTCCGTTGGGATTCGCCTCCAGGAAGATGTGCTCCCCATCAGGCGTCACGATGAAATCGAGCGCGGCGTAGACCATGTCGAGATCGGTCAGCAGCGCCTGAACCTGCTTGACGACCTGGTCCGGAAGCGGACGGTAGTCGCCGTATGGCAGGTGATTTCTGGCCCGCCAATCTACAGTTGTCGCATCGTCGTCCTGCGATTGGATGATCACCGGGAAAAACGTGTTCCCGATCACCGTCAGGCGCACCTCGTACGCCTTTTCGATGTACTCCTGGAACATGCAGATCGTGTGACGCACACGGTCGAGATGTTCCTTGATCTCCTCGCCGACCACCGAAGTGAGCAGCCCGGTGGGATATCCGCCGGGATGGGTGATGACCCCTCCGCTCAGTGCTTTGTAGACGATCGGTCCACTTGCGTTCGCGAGTAGGTCCTCAACCTCCTGCGGATCGTTGGTGAGCAGCGTCTTCGGGACACGCATCCCGTGCTTTTTCGCGAGAGCCATCTGGTACGGCTTCAACTCGGCGACGGCATCGACGTCCGGCCGGTTGATCCACAAACAGTCAGTGGCTCGCAGGATCCCGCCGATTCCGTTCAGTGCCTCGTTACGCGCGAACTCCTGCTCAGCCTCTCCCATCTTGTCGTTGAACTCGAACGTGGTCGGGCGTCGATACCAGACACCGGTGACCTCGTCGAGGTCGACCTCCCGGTCGCGGAGTCGAAGCATCCGCCGCCCACCGTTGAAATCCGAGGTCGTGAACGACAGCGTTTCCGGGAAGTAGCTGAAATCGATCCGGACGGTGTTGATATCCCGCTCCGCGAGACTCCGGACGATCGGATCGACCGTCGGATCGAAATCCTGCGTAATGATGAGGACCGGCCGGCCCGGCTTCATGACCATTGGACCGTTTTAGGCGCAGGCGTCATCTGCCCACGTCTGGTTACAGTACGTCCAGTGTCCTGCGGTGATGATGTCCGGGCGGTCGGTCCCGGTCCACGTCTGCTGGTCGGGGTCGTAGTGGCCCAGGTCCTCGACCTCGAGCTCATCCCGGTTCCACGTCGCGTAGGCGTACGCCAGCGGCAGGCTGCCATCGCTCATGTACGCGCTCGACGGCGTCGGGGGCTGCTCGAGCGTGGAGAGCATGGACTTACCGGTCCGCAGGGGGCTTCTTCCGATGACCGTTGGCATTGCGTTTCCCTTCTGTTGTCACATTCCCGGTGGAGTGGCTTCTGTCAGTCCACTGATGGTTGTGATGTCTCCGGAAAAGATCCAGACCAGATTGGCCATGTCGTAGTGCCCGGCCGCGAGTCTGACATCGGTCTCCGGTTCCATGGGGACCTGGATCTCATACAAGTAGCCGAGCGGTGAACAAGGGTCTTGTTTGCGTCGGGCCCGCTCCTCTGGAATCGCCGCGCGAAGGACCATTGTCGTCCCGTCGAGCTCCGGCCGATCAATGCGCAAGAAAGCGTTCGGTATGGCGATTTTCTCGGCCGGCGGTCTGCCCACATCATCGGAGGCAAGACTTGCAATCGCTGTTCTTTCTCGCACATCGGGCTCCGTCAATGGTTGATTCCGCCGCTACGTTAGATCCGAGTCGAGGGAGCAGTAATGTCACTCAGTGCACCGAGATTGTCAGTTCGTGCACGGGCTCGTACGTGCGCACACTAAACGCTTGTGATCAGCGCGGATAGAAACGCGTTTCGTCGGGGAAACCGAGTTCTCACCGCCGGGCGACTATACGCCACATTTGCGAGTTCGCGGCCAACATGATCTTGCTGGTCACAGCCTGTTTCTGTCCACCCGCCCCTCCGGCGCGCGCGACAGATGCGTGGCGCTTGACACGGCCAGAGACCCACCACCTAACATTGAAGTGTGACACCTGACATAGAACAGCTCCCAGCGCCGGGGCCTCGGGGGACGCGGAGATGACGAACGACATCGTTCTGCTGCACGGGGGGACGTTGGGATCGTGGTGCTGGGAAGGGCTGCGGGACGAGTTGGCGGCCGACGCGCGGGTCACGGCGCCGGACCTGCCGCTCAGCGATCCGGTGGCCGGGTTCGACGCGTGTGTTCAGGCCACCCTGAACGCGCTGCCCGCCGACTGCGACCGGCCACTCGTGGTCGCTCACTCGGCATCGGGCAACTATCTGCCGCTGGCCGCCAAGGCGCTGCGGGCGCGGCGGATGGTGTTCCTTTGCGGGGCCCTTCCGCAGGAGGGCACCAGCTGGAATCAGCAAGTGCTTGGCGACCCCGGTTGCGTCGTGCAGCCACTCCCTGAGCCCTCGATCGATGATCAGGGACGGCTCGTGTTCTCCCCGGAGACCGCGCGCGATGTGTTCTTTCCCGACTGTTCCGCGGCCGACCAGGAATGGGCCGTGCGGCGAATGGTCCCCTTCGCGCAAACGGTCCCGAACGAGACGTTCCCGGTCGGCGGTTTCGATGGAGCGCCGCCGGCCGAGTACGTTCTCGGCACGAACGACCGTGTGCTGAGCGGCGAATGGCATCGCCGAGCGGCCGAAAAGCTTCTCGGCAAGCCATGCATCGAAATCGCGACCGGCCACTCGCCGTTCTTGGCTGCCCCGGGGTCCCTGGCGAGCATCCTCCTCGCGCTCTGACCGTCGCCGCTACGAGCGATTGTCTCGGCGCGATCCGCTGTCCAGTCCCGGCTCAGCCCGAGCGCCGGGCCACCAGGTGAGCGACCGCCCAGTCTTGTGCTGCGATTCCGACGCTCTTGAAGACGGTCCTGGCCGCGCGGCGCGGCGACTGCCGCAAAGCGCGTCCGATCGGCACCAAATCGTCCGCGTTGACGAATCCGGAACCGACCGCTTCGATAACGTCCCCCGCCTCGGCGAGAACCGACGCCTGATCGTCCACGAAGACGGTCGCCGCCGCCAGGAGTTCATTTGGCAACTCGCGCATACCGGGCTTGAACGCACCGATCGCGTTCACGTGCGCTGAAGGGGCAAGCGCGTCGATCGAGAACAGTGGGCTCCGAGCCGTGGTGGCACAGTTGACGATGTCCGCGTCGGCCAGGGCGTCGGCGCCATCTGCCGCCACCCGGACAGCGGCATCGGGAAGCAGTGTTTTCAAGCTCGCCACAAGGTTGTCGGCGCGCACCGGATCCAGGTCGACCACTTTCACCTGTGTCAACGGCCGCACCGCGTGCACGGCCTGTACCTGGTAATAGGCTTGCGCGCCGGCGCCGAACATAGCGAGGCGGCTCGCGTCCGGGGCCGCCAGGAGATCGGTTGCGACGCCTACCGCCGCACCCGTACGCAGCGCGGTGACCGCCTCAGCCTCAATGACCAGATTATTGACGGTGGCCAGCTCGACCCACGTCACGGTGCCGGATATCGGTGGCGTCCGGTCGAAGTTCAGACTCAGCGACTTGACGACGGCCGAGCCCGTCGGCCGGTGATACGTCGGCATGACGAGGAACCGGCTCTCGCCGAGAGAAAGCCGCGTCGGCATCTCGAACTCGCCGAGCTCAAAGTCTACGAAGGCGCTGCGCACAGCCTCGATGGCGTCCGGCATTTCGACAAGACCAAAAACGGTGTCACTGTCAACCGTCCTATTCATGAGTGCCTCTCTGGTGCGAGTCTGATGCGAGACCGCGGCAGTCTTATCGCGGCTTGTGGTCGTTTACCAGCCCGCTGCGTTGATTCGCTTCAGCAGGCGCGGGGATACCTGCGTAGTCGACAGTACGTGGCCCAACGCACCACGGAAACGTCCGGAGAAAAAGTCGGCATGAACGGGATTGCCATCGCGCAGCCAGGCGAGATCGTCGACCTCGGACGGCGCCGCCAGGAAGTGCACGGCGGGTTCCGCGCGCACCGCGTGCAGATCGGAGGTCTCCGCGACGTCCCTGCTGATGACCTGCTCCACAAGCACCGAGTTCGGCACCTCGACATCCGGGATGACCTGCAGCAGCAATGTCGGGTTCCGCACCGCGAAGGACGGATCCTCGGCGGGCTCCGCACCGATGACGACGGAGGCCTCGCAGCGGGCGGTCGGACAGACAGCCATTCCCGTTACGGCGCGTCCGGTCCGCTGCACATATATATCAGCGGCTTTCACCGGAAAGCCGGCCATCTCGCGCCCCATGGCGCCGCTGAAGTCCTTGTTCTTGTAGCAATGCGCATAGTAGCCGCCCAGGACGCCCTCATAGCCGGCGGGTACGACCACGCCAAAGACGGCATACTGATCGCCGAAACGGTCTTCGTACGGCGAAAATCCGGTCAACGCAGGATAGGTGTAATATTCGATCCACGCATGGTTGGTGACGAAAGAAAATGGCGTCGGCGCCAGGACCGACCGGACCGCATCCGCCGGCAGTTCGACGAGGATGGAAAATCCGAAGCAATCGCCTTCGTACGCGTTGTCCGTGGCGTAGAGGGGGGCATGCAGCGGGATGCTCGGGATCGATTCAGCACGCGTAGCCATGTAACCGTCTCCTTCATTTTCCGGGTCGCTCGTCCGCGTTCCCGGTCGGCTCAAGCCGGGCCAGTTTGCTCGACGGGCAGGTGGCAGCGGACGAACTTGCCCGGCTGGATCTCGCGAAATGCCGGTACGATCGTCTCGCACGTGCCGTCGGACAGGCGGCGACTGCAGCGGGTGTGGAACACGCAGCCGGGCGGCGGGTTCGCCGGACTCGGGATCTCGCCCTCGAGCCGGATCCGTTCCGGCCCGGTCGCCTCAATGGTCGGCACGGCGGACAGCAGTGCCTCCGTGTACGGGTGATGCGGGCCGGCGAACACCGACTCGGCGGGCCCGTACTCCATGATCCAGCCGAGATACAGAACGACGATCCGGTCCGCCAGATAGCGGACGACTCCGAGATCGTGCGAGATGAAGACGTAGGCGACGTCCTCGCGTTCTTGCAGGTCGACGAGCAGGTTGAGGACGGCGGCTTGGACCGACACGTCGAGCGCCGACGTCGGCTCGTCGCACACCAGGACGCTGGGCGAGCCCGCGAACGCCCTGGCGATGGCCACCCGCTGTTTCAAACCGCCGGACAGCTGCGCCGGGCGCATCGGCAGATGGCGTGGTTCCATCCGGACGGATCCGACGATCTCCTCAACTCGCCGCTCGCGCTCCCCTCCCCTGAGCCGGGCGAACTTGATCAGCGCCCGGGTGATGATACGGCGAACGCTGTGGCGGCGATTGAGAGCCGAGTCGGGGTTCTGGAAGACGATCTGCAAGAGGCGCAGCTCTTCCGGCGTCCGCTTGGCCGCGACCGGTCCCGCCTGCCGGCCGGCGATCTCGACGACCGACCCCGCGTCTGGGGCGGTGAGGCCGACCAGCACCCGGGCGAGGGTGGATTTGCCGCAACCGGACTCGCCGACGATCCCGAGCGTCTCGCCGGGGAACACCTCAAGGTCGACGTCGACCAAGGCGTGGACGCGCTCGCCGTGCGGGCCGGGGTAAGTCTTGGAGGCGTGCTTGATTCGAATCAGTGGCTCGTCGAATCGGCGCTTCGCCGCGGTCGCCAGCTCTTGGGAGGTCACCCACGGCAGCTCGCGAGCCTGATCGGTCTTGAAGCACTGAGACGTACGGCCCGACCCCAAGTCGACCACAGGCGGACGCGCCGTCCGGCACCGGTCGTCGGCGAGACCGCAGCGCGTGGCGTAGACGCAGCCGACTTGAGCCTCCTCCGGCCGCGGCAAAAAGCCCGGGATGGTGTCCAGCCGGTGCAGGTCCTTGCGCTGACCGCGCCGGGGCACGCAGCGGAGCAGCCCGACGGTGTACGGGTGACGCGGGTCGCTGAAGACCTGGTCGACCGGCCCCTGCTCCACGATCTGACCGGCGTACATGACCCCCACCCGATCGCACACCTTCGCGATCACGGCCAGGTTGTGGCTGATGACCAGCACCGCGGTGCCGAATTGCGCGCGCAGCCCGGCGACCAGGTCGAGGACTTCGGCCTCGACCGTCGCGTCGAGGGCCGTCGTCGGCTCGTCCAGGATGAGGAGGGTCGGATCCACCGCGATCGCCATGGCGATCACGACCCGCTGGAGCATCCCTCCCGACAGTTGATGCGGGTAGGCCCGCATGACGCGACCCGGGTCGGCGATCTGCACCGTCCGGAGCGCGGCCTCGGCCCGCTCGCGCGCCTCGCCTTTCCCCGCGCCGAGGATCTCGAAGACCTCGGCCACTTGGCGCCCGACCCGAATGGAGGGGTTCAGCGCCCGCATCGGCTCCTGATAAACCATGGAGATCGAGCGGGCCCGCAGCAGGCGCAGCTCCTCTCGGCCCATCGACATCAGGTCGCGGCCGCCCACGGAAATGTGCCCGGCGGTTATCCTGCCGTTTCTGGGGAGATAACGGCTGATGGCCAGCGCGGTGGTCGACTTGCCGCAACCCGACTCGCCCACGAGGCCGAACGACTCGTGCCGGCCGATGTGAAAGCCGACGTCGCGGAGGGTCGGCTGATCCACCCCGCGCACGCGATAGGCCACGTCCAGATGTTCGATCTCGAGGGCGTCGGGACCCTTGGCCGGTTCGATCATGGTCATTCGCTGGTCACCGATTCGACGGAGTCGCCGATCAGATTGATCGCCGTGATCAGCGACGCGATGGCAAGGGCGGAGAAAAGCGTTTCCCACCAGTAACCGGCGACGAGGAACTGGTAGTTGGCGGCGATGTCGGCACCCCAATCCGGGGTGGGCGGACGCACACCGAAGCCGAGGAACGAAAGGACCGCGACGGTGAAGACGGCGTTGCCGAGGCGAACGGTGAACTCCACGATGATCGGCCCCATCACGTTGGGCAAGATCTCCACGAACATGATGTGGAGCCCTCCCTCGCCTCGCAGGCGGGCGGCGGCCACGTAGTCGAGCTCACGCTCCTCGATGACGGCGCTGCGGACCGTACGGGAGCTGATCAGGCCGAACGCGAGGGCGACCACCAGGATCAAGGGTCGGCACCGACGGCCCTACGGCGACGATGAAGACGAAAGCCACGATCACCAGGGGCAGGGCGAGGAAAGCCTCGACGATCCGCCCACTGATGATGTCGACAAGGCCGCGGTAATAGCCCTGAACGAGGCCGAGGACCGTGCCGAAGCCGACGCCGATGACGGCGGCCGAGGGCGCCACGATCAGGATCTCGCGCGAGCCCGCGATGACCCGGGACAGGATGTCCCGGCCGAGGGAGTCGGTGCCGAGAGGGTGCTTTCCCGACGGGGGCGCGTTGGTCGCCAATAGGTCCTGGGCGAGCGGGTTGTAGGGGCGGAACAGATCGCCAAAGATCGCGCACCCGGCCCACATCAACAGCACCGCGGCGCCGACGAGGAACGTCTTGGACCGCAGCAACATCCGCACCCGCTGGCGCCGCACGTGCCGGCGCCGCACCCGACCGGCGGGCGAATCAGGGCCGGCGCTGCCGGCGACACCCGGTTCGCTTGCTTGATCGCGCTTCAGTCCGCTGTTCAGCTCGCTGTTCACTCGGCCCCCTGAAGCCGGACGCGCGGGTTGAGCAACGGCGTGATCATGTCCGCGAGGAGCGTCGCCGTGAGGTAAACGGCCCCGATCACTAGGACGCCCGCTTCCAGCATCGGGAAGTCCTTCTGGTTGCCGGCGTCATAGATGAGCCTGCCGAGACCGGGATAGTTGAAGAGGGTCTCCGTCACGACAAGGCCGCCGATCAGATATCCCATCTGCGTCGCGACCACGGTGATGGTCGGAAGCATCGAGTTCCGAAGCACATGGCGGAAGATGACGACCCGCTGAGGGAGTCCCTTGAGCGCCGCCGTCCGAACATAGTCGGACTCGAGAGCCTCCACGGTGCTGGCGCGGGCCATCCGGGCGATATAGCCGAAGAGCACGAAGACCAGCGGGATCGCCGGCAGCAACAGGTAGCGCAGCTGGGTGAACAGACCGGAGCCGGGGGGTGCGGCGGCGCTGACGGGCAGCACCTGCAACTGGACCGCGAAGACCACGATGAGCACGATTCCCGACACGAACTCCGGGACCGTGGACAGCGAGAAGCCGGTCGTGCTGATGACGCGATCGGCCGTCCGGCCCCGATAGAGGGCGGCGACCACCCCGCCCAGGATGGAGAGCGGCACCACGATCACGAAGGCCACGGCGGCCAGCTTCAGCGACTGGCCGAGCGCGGGGAACAGGAACGAGCTGACCGGCGCCCGGTACTGATAGGAGAACCCGAGGTCGCCGCGCGGGATCCCGCTGATCCAGTCCCAGTATTGGACCAGTAGCGGCTTGACCTGGCCGGCGACGAAGACGATGATGCTCAGGAGGAACAGCGTCAGGCCGGCCATGCCCGCGCGCTGCGCCAGGTAGCGACCCATCACGCTCCTCCCGCTTCCCCGCGGCGGCCGGCCATGCCGCCGCGCGGACCCACGCCGGACCCGGCCGCATCACCCGACCTGGGATGCAAACTCAACTCTTGGTGACCTTGTGCAAGTAGAATTGCTGACCTGCCTGGGTGGAGACTCCATGGATGTTCTTTTGGCTCGCGGCCAAAAAGTCGTAGAAATACGGGTAGATGACGGGGGTTTCGTCGAGCAGCAGCGTCTGAATCCGCGTGGCCAGTTTGCGCTGCTCCGACAGGTCGACCGCGGCCATGTACTCCGTTGAGAGCGAGTCATAGGTGGGGTTGTCGAAATGGGCGGCATTCCACGATCCCTGCCGGCTTTTGGCATCGGTCGACTGCAGCGGCGCCTGGAGGAACACGTTCGGAAC
>CALAED010000778.1 GCA_937891035.1 uncultured Thermomonosporaceae bacterium
CAGCGTGGCGCCGAGCGACCACAGGTCCGACCGCTCCGTGGCCTGCAGGCCGCGAGCCTGCTCAGGTGCCATGAACGCGGGGGTGCCGAGGATCAGCCCCGACTGGGTGATGGCCGCATCGCCCTCCAGCACGGCGATGCCGAAGTCGGTGAGCACGACGCGCTCGGCGTCGTCCGCGCCGGCCGCCGCGGCCGAGCCGGCTTCGAGCAGGACGTTCGCGGGTTTCACGTCGCGGTGGACGATCCCCGCCGAGTGCGCGGCGCGCAGCGCGGCGAGGATCCGCAGGCCGATCCTCGCCACGTGGGCCGGCGGCAACGGCCCGGCCGACTCGATCACTTCGGCGAGCGAGCGACCCGTGACGAACTCCATGATGATCCAGGGCAGACCGTCTTGCTGGATCACATCGTGGATCGTCACGATGCCCGGGTGCTTGAGCCGGGCCGCCGACCTGGCCTCGCGGATGGTCCGGGCGCAAAAGGCCGCGCGTTCGGCCGCCCCGAGCACGGGCGGAAAGACGAGCTCCTTGACGGCGACGTCCCGGCCGAGCGTCTCGTCGCGGGCCCGCCAGACCGCTCCCATGCCGCCTCTGCCGATGATCTCGACAAGGTGGTAGCGCCCCGCCACGAGCTGACCCGGCTCCCGCTCCATAAGGCGACCTTAATGACAGCGGAGCGGCGCCGGGCGGGCGGCGGCCGGAAACCCCCACGCATAGTGCGAACACCGCAGAAGCCGCCGATCGGTGAACGGCGCCCGAATAAGGTGATCGGCATGGAGATCAAGTCCGGGCCGGCACGCGCGCCGGGAGCGTTGCCGCTGGTCGGCCACCTGGTGCCGTTACTGCGCGACCCCCTGGGCTTCGTGCGATCGTTGCCCGCCCACGGGGACTTGGTCGAGGTACGTCTTGGCCCCGTCAAGACGATCGTCGTGTGCACGCCGGAACTGACCAGGCAGGTCTTGCGCGACGACCGCCCGTTCGACAAGGGCGGGCCGGTCTTCGGCAGGTTCCGCGAGATAGCCGGCAACGGTCTCGTCTCCTGTCCGCATGCCGACCATCGGCGGCAGCGCCGCCTGCTGCAGCCCGCCTTCCGCCCTGCCCGGCTGTCCGGCTACGCGGCGATCATGGCCGAGCAGATCTCCGAAGGCATCGGCTCGTGGCCGGCCGGGCAGGTCATCGACGTCACCGCCGAGATGCAGTTGGTCGCCGGCCGGACCGGCGTCGCGACGATGTTCGCCGGCGCGCTGCCGGCCGCCATGCTCGGCCCGCTGGTCGACGACCTCAACCTCCTCCTGGCGGGCATCTATGGCCGGGTGCTCCGGCCATCTCCACTTGACCGCCTCCCCACCCCGGGCAACCGGCGCTACGACCGCGTGCGCGCCCGGCTGCGCCGCACGCTCGGCGAACTCATCGCCACCTACCAGACGGGCGGCATCGACCACGGCGACCTGTTGTCGATCGTGCTGGCCACCCGCGACCCCGCCGGCGACGACCGGGGCCTATCCGAAAGCGAGGTGGTCGACCAGCTGGTGACCTTCTTCATCGGCGGGACGG
Organism: uncultured Thermomonosporaceae bacterium; assembly: GCA_937891035.1. GTDB lineage: Bacteria > Actinomycetota > Actinomycetes > Streptosporangiales > Streptosporangiaceae > CALAED01. The sequence goes on from CALAED010000778.1 coordinate 1,550, forward strand.
AGAGCACCGCCGTGACCTTGGCCTGGGCGTTGTATCTCCTCGGCCGGCACAGCGAGGTCGAGGAACGGCTGCACCGGGAGGTCGACCAGGTCCTGGCCGGCCCGATCGCCACCTTCGCCGACCTGCCCGGCCTTGACCTCACGCGCCGGATCATCACCGAGACGCTGCGGCTGTATCCGCCGGCCTGGATGCTCACCCGCACCGCCACGACCGACGCCGAGCTCGGCGGTCACCTCGTCCCCGCCGGCACCGCGCTCGCCTTCAGTCCTTACCTCATCCATCACCGTGCGGATGTGTACACCGACGCCGAACGATTCGATCCGGACCGCTGGGACGACCGGTACGCCGCCGCACCGCCGCGCGACGCCGTCATCCCCTTCGGCGGCGGTGCCCGACGATGCATCGGAGAGGCGTTCGGCATGACCGAGGCCATCATCGCGCTGGCCACCATCGCCGCCCACTGGCGCCTCGAACCGCTGTCCGATCGGGAGGTCCGCCCGGCGCCCGGCTTCGCGATGATCCCGAAGGACCTGCGCATGCGCGTACGCCCCCGCGCTTGACCGGCCGCCCCCAAGGCAGGCGGGTGCGGGCGCCGGGTCAGGTGCCGCGGAGGGTGGCGCCGGTGCGGTCGGCGGCCGCGGCGACGGCGGCATCGCGGGCGGCGGTGATCTCCTCGGTCGTGAGGGTGCGGTCGGGGGCCCGGAACCGCAGGGCGTAGGCGAGGGACTTGCGGCCTTCGCCGATCTGTTCGCCGGTGTAGACGTCGAACAGGCGGATCGACTCGAGGAGTTCGCCGACGCCGGCGCGCAGCGCCGCCTCGACCGCCGCGGCCGGTACGTCGGCGGCCACCACGAGGGCCACGTCCTGGGTGGCGACGGGAAAGGCCGACACGCGCGGCGCCCGAACCGGATCGCCCGGCCGCAATCTGCTGAGCTCGAGCTCCATCGCGCAGGTCCGCTCGGGCAGGTCGAACGCCTTGATGACGCGCGGGTGCAGCTCGCCGGCGTGACCGATGAGGTCGTCCCCGACGCACAGGGCGGCGCAGCGCCCGGGGTGCCAGGGCGCGTGCTGGTCGGCCCGGACGGTCAGCGCCGCACCGGCCTGGGCGGCCACCAGATGGGCGGCCTGAATCGCGTCGGCCCAGGTGGCGGGGCGGCCAGGGCCCCACCAGCCGGACGGCTCGCGCGCGCCGGCCAGCACCACGCCGACGCGCAGCGGCTGGTCGGGCAGCGCGGCCTCGATCGAGGCGAGCTCGTCGGCCGATGGCCCGCGGTCGACCCGGAGCCGCGGCGGCTTGGGCGCGTTCAGCCCCGGCCGGTACACCAGCCCCAGCTCGAACAGCG
>CALAED010000779.1 GCA_937891035.1 uncultured Thermomonosporaceae bacterium
CTACGGCATCCCGCCCGAGACGAGATCAAGCTGGAAAAACGACTCCGCAGCCACTGACCGCATCATGGCCTGGCCGCCGGGCGCCCGATGACGCAGGCGTCATCGTGTTTCGGCATACATGTCATCGAGGGTAACGAGCAAGGTGTTCGGATGCCTGGCGGTGGCGGCTCGAATTTCGTCATGAAATCCGGCGCCGCTGTAGCAGGCGAGCCTCGTGGAATTCGTGTCGTAGAGGGCAGGCTCAAGGATCTGGGCCCAGCCGATCCTGGTCGTCCTTCCGCTGCTGGGTTCGCTTTGGTGCCGGCCGGAGGGGGCGGAGGCGATCGGCGTCGTCGAACAGGACGGCCGGGGCGAGGTAGCCGGCGGTGATGGCGGCCAGCGCCCCGGCGGCGAGCAGCATGTACATGACGACGATCTGGTAGCGGATCGCGGTGACCGGGTCGACGCCGGCCAAGATGAGGCCGGTCATCGCGCCGGGCAGACTGATCAGTCCGACCACTTTGGTCGAGTCGATGATGGGGACGAGGGCGGTGCGCAGCGCTCGCCGGATGTGCGGGGCGAACGCCTCGCGCGCGGTGAGTCCAAGGCTGAGTCGAGCTTCGATCGCCGCCCGGCCGCTCTCGGCTTCCTCGCCGAGACGCAGCAAGGTCACGGCGGACGCCTGCATCGCCGTCGATGTGACCATCCCGCCGACCGGCACCAGCACCAACGCCCGCGCCTCGATCACCCCGAAGGCCACCAGTGTCACCATCGTGGCGGCCGTCCCGGCGGCGACCGCCGCTGTGGCGGTGATCCGGGCGGCGGGTACGGTCCTGGCGCGGCGCCCCGCCACCTGGCCCGCGATCACAACCATGATCACTAGCCAGCCCGCGGCACCGGCGACGCCTCCGTGGGCGAACAAGGCGGCGAGCACCGCCGCGATGGCCAGCAGTTGCACCGCAGCCCGGCTCGCGGCGGTGAGGATGTCCCGGGCGATGCCGAGTTTGGCTCGTACGGCGACCACGCAGGCGAAGACCACAAGGACGGCCGAGGTGGCGACCCCGGCCCAGCCGGGTACTGCCGGGGCGGTCACAACGCGGCCCTCAGATAGTCCATATGTTCGGGTTCGCCGGTCTCGGCCAATCGGCCCCCGTCCAGGACAAGGACGTGGGCGGCGAGTCTGCGGATCTGATCGGGACGGTGGCTGACCAGCACCACGGTCGCGCCTTGGGCCACGATGTCGGCGATGGCCCGTTCGATGGCGAGAGCGCTTGTCTGATCGAGGGCGGCCGTGGGTTCGTCCAGCAGCAGCGCTCGCGGTCGTACGGCCAGCGCACGGGCCAGGCAGACCCGCTGCGCCTCCCCTGTGGACAGACCCGTGGTGGGGCGGGCCGGGAAGCCGGAGGGCAACCCGACCCGATCCAAGAGATCGATGCTCTGCTCACGGGTCAGGCTTCGTTCACCGACGCGCAGCTCATCGGCGATCGTGCCGGTCAGCAACGTGGGCTGCTGGGCGACCAGGCTGACCGTTCGGCGCAGCGCCCGTACGTCATAGCTCGCGAGCGGTCGCCCGTCCCAGAACACCTGACCGCCGCTGGGCTCGTCCAGCCTGTTGAGCAGCCGCAGCAGGCTGGTCTTGCCGGCACCGGACGGGCCGGCCACGGCGGTGCAGACGCCGGCGGGAATCGACGCCGACACGCCATCGAGAACCAGCGCGCCGCCGCGGTGAGCGACGACCGATTCAAGCAGGAAACCCGACATCCCATCACCCGATCACATGCCCCACCCTCCATGTAACGGTGACATGTATCGTCAGTTGGCCTGCCACGCCCAAAGATCGACGGCCCGCCCCCAACCTGCTGCCTCAAGTGGCGCGATGGGTGGGTCCTTCACCGGGAATCCCGACCTCTGCAAAGGCGGAGCTCACCACCAACGGTCAACTTCCCGCCCCGGCAGCCGCACCAGATCCAGGCCAAGAATCGCGCAGACCGGCACGACCCCGATGGCCTGTGTCAGCGACCAGCGCACAGGCCATCGCCCTACTTCGGGACTTTGGTCTTTAGGCTTTGGGCCGACAGACGCCGGTCAGCCCGGGGGGATCACGCCGTTCACCCCGGGGCCAGTTCCCAATTGGCTGGAATTATTGCCTAAATGCGCGACTGCGGTAGCCTTGATAAGTTCAGTTACTGTTTGTTTAGCGCCTCGGGCGACCAGCCCTGGGCAACGCGGACGAGACGCTGACAACGGGTCTCGCGCTCGATGGTGATGATGGCCACGGCAAATCCCTGGTCCGTGCTTGATGTGACGCACAGCAATCAATCGCATACGTCGTTACCTGGCCAGGGACGGGCAGTCATAGTACAAAGATCAACGTCGTGGCTACAGGGACTCCTCGTCCTACTCTCGGTAAGCACGTGAAAGCAGGACTAGGACCGCTCGTCCTAGTCGATCCCGACCGCGCGCGCGAGGACGCGGATGGTTGAGGACGTTCGGGTCTGCGCGGAACGCGTCTCGCCGACGAGGGTCACCGCGAGATGTTGGTGCCGAAACCACACCGATGACAGGTTGTGAGCTTCGGCGAGCCGGGCCTCGGCAGCGCGGAACCGTCGCGCATCGATGTAGGCCTGTGCCAGGTCGAGGAGATGGTGACCGTAGGCGATGGGCGGCAGGTCGTCGGCGCGCACTTTCCTTGCCTCGGCCAAAGCGTCGCCGGTCCTGCCGGCCATCGCGTAGGCGTGAATGGCGTTGACCGCGACCTTCGATGACCCGAACGTGGTCTGGTAGGCGGAGACCAGCGGGCCGATCCGTTCGGCGCCGGCGGATGCCATATTGACGTAGTCGGTGACGTCCCGTCCGGCGATCGCGGCGGTGTCAATGGCGGCGACCAGCAAGTTCCCCCACGACGCGAGATGCGGGACCGGCGCCGAGAACGACGGCTCAATGCGCTCCGCCACTCGTACGGCAAGGTTCTCCGACTCCGCGAGCCGACCCTGGTACATCAACACCCATGCCAGCGTCGAGACGACGGCCGCCCACTGCCACTCGTCGTCACCCTCGGCCGCCGCGGTGATGCCGCGTTCAGCCCCGAGCGCCGCGAGGTCGGTTTTCCCCAGATGCAGCAGGAGGCAAGCGGCGAGTTGGAAGGACTGGGCGAGCACACCAGCGGCTGCCGCGCCGACCGCACATTGCGTCAGCCGAGCCTCGTTGATCAACCCTGGCACCGTCGCCGTGAGCGGCCCGAAGTCACCCTGCCAGTACTGGCGCCACGCTGCGGAGACGCCCGCCACCAGGTCGGGCAGTGGTGTTGGGTCGCCGGGATCATCCGGATCGAGGCCGGGCATGCCGGGCAGTAGGGACGGAGAGAGGATCGCGTCACGGATAGCGAGCACCGAACCGCCGTCTCGGTCGGTGCCGAGGCGTTCGCGCATGCCGGTGAGTTCGGTCAGGTCGACATCGAGCGCGTTCGCCAACTTCATTAATGTCGTCAGGCGCGAGGACCTGCGTGTACCCTGCTCCAGCTTGCGGATCACGTCGGTGGACAGGCCGGCCTTCTCGGCAAGCCTTTCCTGGGTAAAGCGGTGCTCTTTGCGGACGCGCCGAAGGTTGCTGCCCAACGTGCTGCCTTCGTCCATGGCCCTGCACCCCCCTGACGGGTCGATGGACCTCAGGCTAAATCGCAGTGCCAGAGCATGCCTATGGAACAGTCCGAAACAAGATGCTGACGATGCGTTACGGCGATCGCAATCGGGTGCCTGGCCGCCACGTGAGGCGCGCCGTCCGGCGTTAGGGTCGGTTTCAGGTGGCCATGCGCTCAATCGGAATGGCGATGCCTTCTCTAGGCGATCAGGTGGCCAACTCGTCGAAGTACGGCTTCATCGCGGGGTAGTAGTCGGCGAAGTCCGGCTGAGGGGAGCCGTCGCGCGCGGCGACCAGCATGTCCAGGTAGTACTCCCAGCCCGGGCCGATCTCGCCGATCTGCTCCTCGGTGTCGAGGTGTTGCACGAACCGCAGCTGCGTCGAACCGTTCGCCTCGGACAACAGCAGCTCGATCCGCCAGTTGCCGTAGTCGTCGGTGGCCGACAGGGCCAGCCGCCGCGGCGGATCGCATGCGTCGATGCGCATGTCGATCCACGCCGCCTGCTCCTCGTACGCCATCTGCACTTTGATCGTCCGGCCGGGTGCGGCGTCGCCCTCCCACGGCCCGAACCAACGGGCCGTACGGTCGGACTCGGTGACGCTGGCCCACACGTCCTCGGCGGGCGCGCGAAACGTCCGGGTGAGGACCAGATCGCCGCCGATGGCGGTGCCGGTGCGAAATAGTTGACCGGTGGGGAGATGGTTCATCCC
>CALAED010000780.1 GCA_937891035.1 uncultured Thermomonosporaceae bacterium
GGTGAAGCCGTACTTCAGGCAGTGGGCGCCGCCCGAGTTCTCGGCCACGTTGCCGCCGATCGAGCAGATCTGCTGGCTGGAGGGGTCGGGCGCGTAGTAATAGCCGTACGGCTTGGCCGCCTTGCTGACGTCGAGGTTGATCACGCCGGGCTCGACGACCGCGCGCTGGTTGGCGGCGTCGATCTCGATGATGCGGCGCATCTTCGAGGTGACGATGAGCACGCCGTCGGTGCGCGGGAGCGCACCGCCCGACAGGCCGGTGCCAGAGCCGCGGGCGATGTACGGGACGCCCTCCGCGGTGCAGTCCCGGACGATCGCGGCGATCTGCTCGGCCGAGCCGGGCAGCACGACGAGCCCCGGCGTCGCCTTGTGATAAGTCAGCCCGTCGCACTCGTACGTGCGCAGCCGCGCGGGGTCGGTGATGACGCCCCCGGCGCCGAGCAGCTCGGTGAAGCGCGCGGCCAGTGCCGCGAGTGTGGCGCTCATAACACTCCCATCACACCTCGTGCGGGCCGCGACCGCAAGATCGTGTGCGCCGGCGCCTCAGCCGGATGTGCTAGGGCATCCGTTCGTAGGCGGGCAGGGTGAGGAACTCGACGAAGTCGTCGGCCAGCGCGACCTCTTTGAAGAGGGTCACGGCCTGGGCGAACAGCTTCTCGTCGTAACCGCCGCCGAGCGCGGCGCGGATCTTCTCCAGCTCCTCGCCGATGTACCGCTCGACGAGTTCAGTGGTGATCTTGGGACCGTCGGCCAACGTGACGTCGTTGTGCAGCCACTGCCAGACCTGCGATCTGGCGATCTCGGCGGTGGCCGCGTCTTCCATGAGGTTGAAGATCGCGACGGCGCCGTTACCGCCCAGCCAGGTGGCGAGGTACTGCAGACCCACGCTGATGTCGTTGCGTAGGCCGGCCTCGGTGACCTCGCCGGGGGTCTTGTCGACGGCGAGGAGGTCGGCGGCGGACACGGATACGTCTTCGCGCAGCCGCTCCAGCTGGTTGGGCCGGTCGCCGAGCACGCCGTCGAACACCTCGCCGCACAGCGGCACCAGGTCGGGATGAGCCACCCAGGATCCGTCGAAGCCGTCTCCGGACTCGCGGGTCTTGTCGGCGCGCACCTTGTCCATGGCGACCTTGTTGACCTCTTCGTCCCGGCGGGAAGGGATGAACGCCGCCATGCCGCCGATCGCGTGCGCGCCGCGGTGGTGGCAGGTGCGCACAAGCAGCTCGGTGTACGCGCGCATGAACGGCGCCGTCATCGTGATCGAGTTGCGGTCCGGCAGCAGGAACGCGGCGCCGCGGTCGCGGAACTTCTTGATCACGGAAAAGAGGTAGTCCCACCGGCCGGCATTGAGCCCGGCCGAATGGTCGCGCAGCTCATAGAGGATCTCGTCCATCTCGAAGGCGGCCGGGAATGTCTCGATGAGCACGGTGGCCCGGATCGTCCCGCGCGGGATGCCGAGCAGGTCTTGGGCGAGGTTGAACGCGTCGTTCCACAGCCGCGCCTCGAGGTGACTTTCGATCTTGGCGATGTAGAAGTAGGGGCCTTTGCCCTTGTCGAGCTGCCGCCGGGCGCCGTGGAACATGTAGAGCCCGAAGTCGAACAGCGACCCCGACATCGGCAGGCCGTCCACGACGACGTGCTTTTCGTCCAGATGCCAGCCGCGCGGCCGGACCACGATGGTGGCCAGATCCTCGTCGGGCCGCAGCGCGTAGGACTTACCGGAGGCGGGATCGGTGAAGTCGATGGTGCGGTCGAGCGCGTCGCACAGGTTGAGGTGGCCCTCGACCATGTTCTCCCACAGCGGGGTGTTGGCGTCCTCGAAGTCGGCCAGCCAGATCTTGGCGCCGGAGTTGAGCGCGTTGATCGTCATTTTGCGGTCGGTTGGGCCGGTGATCTCTACCCGGCGGTCTTCGAGCCCGGGGGCCGGTGGCGCGACCCGCCAGCCGTCGTCGGCCCGGATCGCGGCGGTGTCGGGGAGGAAGTCCAGGGTGGCACCGCTCGACAGCTCCCGCTGCCGATCCGCGCGGGCGGCGAGAAGCTGCTGGCGGCGGGCGCCGAACTCCCGTTGCAAGGTGGCGAGGAAGTCGAGGGCCGCCGGCGTGAGGATCTCCTCATAGCGCTCGTGGAAGGGGCCGGTTACCGTCACGCCCTCCGCTTCAGTCATCTGCCTGCCCTTTCGTACCGTGAAAATTAGCTTCTGTAATATGGAACGCTAGTCGGACGGCCGATAACGGTCAAAGGCCCGGATCGCGAGCGTTCAACGGCGTCATACCCGTCTCATCTCGAGGTATAAGGTCGCCGTCCCCCATTGCCCCTGGGCGATTGCCGGGCGAGAGTGGGGGGAAGCGGGCGGTCGGCGCGCACACGGTGCGCCGGGCCTGGCGCGGGCCGCTGAAAAAACCAGGTGAACGGCCCGACCCCGCGTGGGACGATCGTCGGGAAGAGCCGGGCGAACGGCGGCGTTGAATTCAAGGAACTATGACTTCTGTTTCTTACGAAGACCACGACAACGAAGACCACGGGGATCGCGAGGACCTGCCGGCACTCGGCGACCTCGACCTCGCCGACCGCCAGGCACTGCGCCGGGTCGCCGGTCTTTCCACCGAACTACACGACATCACCGAGGTCGAGTACCGCGCGCTGCGGCTGGAGCGCGTCGTCCTCATCGGGGTGTGGACCGACGGCGACGAGTCGCGGGCGGAAAACTCGCTGCGCGAGCTCGCGTTGCTCGCCGAGACCGCGGGCTCGCAGGTGCTCGAAGGGCTGATGCAGCGCCGTCCCAAGCCCGACCCGGCGACCTACATCGGCGCCGGCAAGGCGGCCGAGCTGAGCGACGTCGTCGTCGCGTCAGGTGCCGACACGGTGATCTGCGACGGCGAGCTGGCGCCGAGCCAGCTGCGCAACCTCGAAGACATCGTCAAGGTCAAGGTCATCGACCGGACGGCGCTGATCCTCGACATCTTCGCCCAGCATGCCCGCAGCCGCGAGGGCAAGGCCCAGGTCGAGCTGGCCCAGCTCGAATACCTGCTCCCCCGGTTGCGCGGCTGGGGCGGCAACCTGTCCAGGCAGGTCGGCGGCCGCGCGGCGGGCGGCGTCGGCATCGGCGGCCGTGGTCCCGGTGAGACCAAGATCGAACTGGATCGGCGCCGGATCCGCACGCGCACCGCCAAACTGCGTCGCCAGCTCGCCGCGATGTCCAAGTCGCGCGACACCATGCGGGCGGAGCGCCGCCGGCGCAAAGTGCCCGCCGTGGCGATCGCCGGCTATACCAACGCCGGCAAGTCCTCGCTGCTCAACCGGCTCACCGGGGCCGGGGTCCTGGTGGAGGACGCGCTGTTCGCCACCCTTGATCCGACCGTACGCCGGGCGCAGTCACCCGGCGGCCGCGCGTTCACGCTGGCCGACACCGTGGGGTTCGTCCGGCACCTGCCGCACCAGCTCGTCGAGGCGTTCCGGTCGACGCTCGAGGAGGTCGTACACGCCGACCTGATCCTGCACGTGGTCGACGGCTCGGACGCCGGCCCGGAGGCGCAGATCGACGCCGTCCGCGAGGTGCTGCGCGAGATCGGCGCCGGCGACGTCGCCGAGCTCGTCGTGATCAACAAGTCCGACGCGGCCGATCCGCTCACGATCGGCAGGCTGCGGCGGCGCGAGCCGCACAGCGTGGTGGTCTCGGCCCGTACCGGCGACGGCATCGAGGCGCTGCTCGCCGCCATCGAGGAGCGGCTGCCCAGGCCGGCGCGCGAGGTGCGGGTGCTGCTGCCGTACGAGCGCGGTGATCTGGTGGCGCGCGTCCACGAGCACGGCGAGGTCCTCAGCCAGGAGCACACGGCTCAGGGCACCGCGCTGCACGCCCGGGTGTCGCTGGGGCTCGCCGCCGAGTTGGAGGGCTTCTCCGTCGAGACGACCGGCCCCTGAGCAACCGGGGTCTCCCCGGATCATCTCGGTCCTCCCGGTCCTCCCGGTCCTCCCGGTTCGGGCGTGGCATAAGGTTGAGATTTGTCCCTATTTGTTCTGATTGGCGGGGGTCGGGTCATCCGAGGCTCTCGTGCGTGCATCGGGAGGACATGTCGCCGTCGCGGATCAATGTCGGGATTGGGATAAACGGGGCTTTCCTTGTGGTGACACATTGCCCATTCCCCTAGATGATCTTTGGTAAGTCCGTACGGTCAGAGGATCGGGCAGCGGCCCGGCGACCAAGGTGTCCGGACCGTTGTTTCACCGAGCACAACGACGATGGGGAACCATTGGGCGGACGTTTGCGTTTCTCGGCAAGAGGCTGTACACCGTGCCGCCAGTGCACTACCGTGACGAAACCGATATCTG
>CALAED010000781.1 GCA_937891035.1 uncultured Thermomonosporaceae bacterium
GACGGCAAGAACACCCGCGACTACGTGTACGTGCTCGACGTCGTCGACGCCTTCGCCCGGGCCTGCGGCGAGCGAGGCGGCGGCCGCCGCTTCAACGTCGGCACCGGCGTGCAGACCAGCGACCGCGACCTGCACACGCTGGTCGCGGCGGCGGCGGGAACGCCGGACGAGCCGCGGTTCGCCCCGCCGCGCCTCGGTGACCTGCCGGCGATGGCGGTCGACCCCGGCCCGGCCCGCGACGAGCTCGGCTGGACGCCGCGGACCGACCTGCGCGCCGGCCTCGCGGCCACGGTGTCCTGGGCCCGCGCCCGCTGAGCGGGCGACCCGCTGTCGCCGACCCGGCCACGCCGGCTTGCGCTTGGTGATAAATTGCTTACGCTTCGCTCACGATTGGCGGCTAGCCTGTGGCACACCGACGCCTCGGGTTAGGCTGAGCGCAGTCGTCAGCGGCGGGGGACGAGGGAGCAACATCCGGTCCTACTCCCGCATGCACCGGTGCCGCAACACGCTGGGGCCGGCTCGCCGCTGTCGGTGCCCGAAGGGCGTGTGTCCTGGATCCGGGTGGTGCCCAAACCGCTCGATCAGGGCGGCGGCCCGCTCATCGTCGGCCTCCGGAGGGGCGATGCGTGGACTACCCCTCGCTGCCTGGGCGTACGTCTGCGGCGTGATCGTATCGGCCGGCGTCATCGTCGCGACGGCGTTCTCGTCCAGCCTGCCCTGGCTCAAGCTCGCGGTGCTCGCGGCGTTGTTCGTCGCCTGCGAGTCGGCCCCGGCCCTGCTCAACATCCAGCGCGCCGTGGTCTCGCTGAGCTTCAGCGTCGGGCTCGCCTCGGTCGTCCTGGTCGGCCCCGAGGTGGCCGCCCTCGTCGGGGCCAGCGCGATGATCAGCCTGCACCGCGGCATCTCGCCGGTGAAGCGGCTCTACAACGGCGCGCAGCACACCCTGTGCTGCTATCTGGCGGGCCACGTGTACCAGTCGTTCGGCGGCAAGGTCGGGCTTCCGGACGCCACCACCTTCCCCAGCACCATCGGGCCCTACATCGCCGCCGTCGTCACCTACGTCACCCTCAACCTGGTGCTCATGGGCTGCATCCTCGTGCTCACCCAACCGGCCGTCCGCGGCGACCTGCGCTGGCGGGAGGTCGGCCAGCTCACCGTGTCCTGCCTGGGTTTCGGCATGGTGGGGCTGCTCATCGCCGGGCTGTGGAGGGTGCCCTACTCCGCGGTGCTCGCCGTACTCCCGCTGTTCATCACCCGCTGGGCGTTCGCGCAGACCCGCGCCCAGCAACAGGCGTACGAGGCCACCATCGCGACGCTGTGCCAGGCGGTGGAGACCAAAGACTTCTACACCCGCGGTCACAGCGAGCGCGTCAGCCGCGGCTCCGTCATGATCGCGCAGGAGATCGGCATGCGGCCGGAGCGGGTCAAGGCCATCAGGTACGCGGGCATGCTGCACGACGTCGGCAAGCTCGGGGTGCCCACCAAGGTGCTGCAAAAGCCGGGCGGCCTCACCGAAGAAGAGTACGCCGCCATCCAACTGCACCCCATGCGCGGGCTGGAGATCGTACGCGAGATCGGCTTTCTCGACGAGGCGCTCAACGGGATCATGCACCACCACGAGAGGATGGACGGCCGCGGCTATCCCATGGGGCTGGCCGGCGACGAGATCCCGGAGTTCGCCCGGATCATCGCGGTGGCCGACACGTTCGACTGCATGACCTCCGACCGGTCCTACCGAGGGCGCCGCACCCAAGAAGAGGCGATCGCCGAGCTGCGCCAAAGCTGCGGCACCCACTTCGACCCCGAGGTCGTCGAGGCCTTCTTGCGGGCGCTGGAGCGCGACGGGTGGGTGACCCCGGAGCGGGTGCCGCTGCCGGACGGCGACGTCGTCGAGACAACCGAGCAAGATCACGACGATCCCACCACGCCGCTCAAGATCGTCGGCGACGGTGCGCGCCCGTGACCGCCCATCAGCGGGGCGTCGCGGAGCGGCAGCGCGCCGCGTGGCAGACGCTCGACTCGGCGCAGCTCCTGCTCATCTCGTGCGTTTCGCTGCTCATCGTGGTCGCGATCACCCAGGTGGCGGCCGTCGGCCTCGACAATGCCCGCGTCGCCGTGGTCTTCGGCGCGCTGATCGCGGTCGGCGAGCTGGTGCGGATGGAGATGCCCGGCGGCCGCGAGGTGGCGCCGATCGGCAGCGCGGCCGCGTTGGGCTACGCTCTGCTGATCGGCGTGGGCCAAACGCCGACGATGCACTCCCCGCTGCAGGTGGTCACGGTGACCTCCGTCGGTATGGCCATCGGCTCGCTGCCGCACATCGCCGTCGGCCGGTCCCCGAGCGTCGACGCGATGGCCCGGCGGCTGCTGTCCGTGGCGATAGTGGCCTTCTGCTTCCGGCCTATCGCCGATTCCTGGCTGCACGACATGTGGGGCGTGGTGCTCGCCGCGATGGCCGCGTTGGTGATCTGTTCATGTGCCCTCGACGTCGCGATCGCCGCCGTGATCAGGGCCGAGACCGTGCGCATTCGCTTCGGGATCGCGCTCGTCGACGAGGTGCGGGCGAAGCTGCGGTTGTGCGCGGCGACCGGCGCCACCGGCATGCTCATCGCGGTCTCGACCTCGACCATGGGGCTGACCGCCCTCGTGGTGTTCACCGCGCCGATCCTGGTCGCCCAGGTCGCCTTCCGTAAGTACGCCGTGGTGCACGCGACCTATCTGCAGACCGTACGTGCCCTGTCCCGGGTCGCCGAAGTCGGCGGCTACGTCGAGACCGGACACGCCAGGCGGGTCGCCCGGCTGTCGATCGGCATGGGCCGCGAACTGGGCGAGGCCGAGCCAGAGCTGCTCGAGCTCGAATACGCCGCGCTCATGCACGACATCGGCCAGCTGTCGTTGCGCGATCCGATCCCCGGCGGCGCCACGGTGCTCGCCTCTCCGGCCGAGCAGCGCCGCATCGCCGAGCTGGGCGCCGACGTCATCAAGCAGACCGGGGTGCTCGACCGGGTGGCCGAGATCGTCCGGCGCCAGTGCGACCCCTACCTGGTCGCCGCCGACGCGCACACCGCCCCACCGCTGGCCAGCCGCATCATCAAGGTCGCCAACGCCTACGACGATCTCGTGGGCGATTCCACCGACCGCGACCGCTCGGCCGCGGTGCTCGAGCGGCTGCGGCTCGACTCCACATCCGAGTACGACCCCGCCGTGGTCGAAGCGCTCGGCCGTGTCGTCGACCGGGCGGCCCCCATCGACTATTGAGGCCAACGGGCCATCGCCGGCCATCAGGATGGGTGCGGACGGGCTCACAGACCCGCCGCCATGGCGACGTCATGACCTGTCCGGCACAAAGTCACCGCCCGGCGTTTTGTCGGCCCCGCAACCCGCGCCGGCCGTCCGGCCCCACTAGGGTCTGTGACACAGTCCGCAGCCGGCCCGCCCGTCGCCCATCTCTTCGAGCGGGGCGGCGCCTGGTCGCGTTGTCGCCGGTGCCGGCCAGATGACAGTCGGCCTGGCCGCTCCGCGGCCGGGCAGGCGCCACCCGCGGCGGCGGACCGTTGCGCGACAGGACCAGAGCTCAACACGCCCGACCGTACGAAAGGTGTCCGTCAAGTGTTCGAGTCCGTACTCGTGGCGAATCGCGCGGAGATCGCCCGCCGGGTGATCCGTACCGTGCGGGGGATGGGTCTCAAGGCCATCGCGGTCTACTCCGAGGCGGACGCGGACCTGCCGTACGTCGCCGAGGCCGACGAGGCCGTGCTCATCGGGCCGGCCAAACCGGCGGAGAGCTACCTCGACATCGACGCGATCCTCGAGGCGGCCCGGCGCACGAACGCGCGGGCCATCCACCCCGGATACGGCTTTCTGGCCGAGAACGCCGCCTTCGCGCAGCGGGTCATCGACGCCGGCCTGATATGGGTGGGGCCGCCGCCACGGGCGATCGCCGGCATGGGCGACAAGATCAACGCGCGCAACCTCATGGAGCAGGCGGGCGTGCCGGTCTCCGCCGGCACCCGAGAGCCCGTCCCCGACGTTGACGCCGCGATCAGAGAGGCGGCCCGCATCGGCTATCCCGTCATGGTGAAGGCGGCCGGCGGGGGCGGCGGCATCGGCATGAGCGCCGCGCGCGGCGAAGCCGAACTGCGCACGGCGTACGAGACCGCGCGCACCCGCGCGGAGCGGTTCTTCGGCAGCGCAGACATCTTGCTCGAGCGGTTCATCGAGCACGCCCGCCACGTCGAAGTGCAGATCCTCGGCCTGGCCGACGGCACTGTGATCGCGCTGGGCGAGCGAGACTGTTCCGTACAGCGACGGCACCAAAAGATCGTCGA
>CALAED010000782.1 GCA_937891035.1 uncultured Thermomonosporaceae bacterium
GAGTGCGACCTGGAGACGCACGGCTTCGCCCCGGTCGGCTGGCGGGCGAACCCGAGCGCCGACCCGCGCTGGCTGCCCGCCTACCTCGACCGGATCAGCCGCACGGTCGAACGGGACAAGAACCATCCGAGCGTGATCATGTGGTCGCTCGGCAACGAGTCAGGCACGGGCGACAACCTCGCCGCCATGGCCGAGTGGGTACGCCGGCGCGACCCGGGGCGGCCCGTCCACTACGAGCACGACCGCGACAGCGCGTACGTCGACGTCTACAGCCGCATGTACGCCACCCACGCCGAGGTCGACGAGATCGGGCGGCGCGAAGAGCCGCCCGCCGGCGACCCCGCCGCCGACCAGCACCGGCGCGCGCTGCCGTTCGTGCTGTGCGAGTACGCCCACGCCATGGGCAACGGGCCGGGCGGGCTGAGCGAATATCAGCGGCTGTTCGAACGGCACCCGCGCTGCCAGGGCGGGTTCGTCTGGGAGTGGATCGACCACGGCGTCCGGAGTCGTACGGCCGACGGCGGTGAGTACTTCGCCTACGGCGGGGACTTCGGCGAGGAGGTGCACGACGGCAACTTCGTCGCCGACGGCCTGCTGTTCCCCGACCGCACGCCCTCGCCCGGCGCCGCCGAATACAAGAAGGTGATCGAACCGGTTCGCGTTACCGGAACGGGCGACGGGGGCCTGGAGATCGTCAACCTGCACGACCACCGAGACCTGTCCCACCTGGCATTCCCGTGGACGTACGAGGAGGAGGGCGTCCGCGTCGCGCAGGGCGTGCTCGACGTGCCGCCGGTGCCGGCAGGGGAGCGCGTCCTGCTGCCGTCGCCCGAACCGCCATCGCCCGAACCGCCGCTCGGGCCCCCAGCGCCCGCCGGCGAGTCGTGGCTGACCGTGCGGGCCGTGCTGGCGGGCGATGAGCCCTGGGCCGCGGCGGGCCACGAGGTGGCATGGGGCCAAGTGGCCATCAGCGGCCGGCCCGCCCCGGCGGCGCCGCCCCGGCCGCCGGCGGACCGGGGGCCGGCGGACCGGGGGCCGGCGGACCGTGATCCGGCCGCCGTGCCCGGCGTCGCGTTCGACGAGGCGACCGGGCGGCTGACCCGGCTGGGCGGCATCGCCGTCGACGGCCCGCGGCTCGACCTGTGGCGGGCGCCTACCGACAACGACGACGGCCTGCGCGAATCGCTCGCCGCCGTGTGGCGGGCGCGGGGCCTCGACCGGCTGCGGCACCGGCTCGTCGACATCGTCCGCGCGCCCGGCGAACTGATCGTCCACACGAGGGTGGCGCCGGCCGGCGACGACATCGGCATGCGCGCCGGCTACCGGTGGGCGGCCGGGGACGAGGCCGGCGCGCTGCGGCTCACGCTGGAGGTGACGCCCGAGGGCGAGTGGGACTTCCCGCTGCCGCGCCTCGGCGTGCGGCTCGCGCTGCCCGCGTCGTTCGGCCGCGCGGAGTGGTACGGACCGGGGCCGGGAGAGTCCTACCCTGACACCAAACGCGCGGCCCGGGTCGGGCGGTATGCCATGACCGTGGCGGAGCTGCAAACTCCGTACGTCTTCCCACAGGAGAACGGGCATCGCGGCGAGGCGCGCTGGGCCGAGCTGACCGGACCGGCCGGCACCGGGATCAGGTTCGCCGGCGACCCGGTCTTCGGCTTCACCGCGCGGCGCTGGACCAGCGAGGACCTCGACGCCGCGCGGCACCCGACCGACCTGGTGCCGCGCGACGCCGTCTACGTCAACCTCGACCTCGCCCAGCAGGGCATCGGCTCGGCGTCATGCGGACCCGGCGTGCTTGACGCCTACCGGCTCATGGCGGCGCCCGCCACCTTCCGGGTCACGCTGCGGCCTATCCCAGCGGGCGCGGGATGGCGACGACCGAGTACGGCGTCGTCGGCGTGGGCGGGGTCGTGAAGCGGGCGTTGGGCAGGTAGAGCCGCCCGGCGAAGGCGGCCACGGTCGTCGGCACGTCGAACCGCGGATCGGTCACCTGCCGCACCACCCTGCCGGCGGTGCCGCGGTCGTTGAGGCGCAGCACGGTCACGAGGTTGAGCCGGTTCTGCACGACGTAGAGCGTGTGGCCGATCAGCAACATCCCGTCGCCGTTGGTGAGGAGCGCACCGCCGAGGTCGACCTGCCGCGTAGCGCCGGTCGCCGGGTCGACGCGGAACAGCAGACCCTTGTTGGACTGGACGATCAGCAGCGCCCGGCCGTCGGGGGTGGCCGTGATGCCGTTGGCGTTGTTGCCCTCCGCGTACTCGATGTCGCCGCTGAACGGGATGGTCCGAGCCTCGTCAGGCAGCGCCCCGTGCCGCAGGGACACCTTGTAGATCTGCGGGTTGCGCGAGTCGGTGAACCAGGCCGCGCCCTGGGCGAGGATCACGTCGTTGACGAACGATTCGTTGGTGGTGAGCTGGTAGGACTTGATGATCTCGCCACTGCGCAGGTCGATGACCCTGGCGTCACCGCCGCTGGCGCCGGCGGCGAACAAACGGCCGCGCCAGTCCGTCTTGAGACCGGTCGTGGGCGTGCCCGGACCCTGGCTGAACACCTCCCCTTCGCCGGTCCGCAGGTCGGCGCGGAAGATTGAGCCGTCGACCCGCGACCCGAAGTAGGCCGTCGGCCCCGGGCCGATCGCGATGCCCTCGGGCTGCCATCCGTCCGGCAGCGGGAACGTCGTGGGAAAAGAGGCCACGCCGGCGAGCGCCCGGTGGGCCGGCTTGGCCGCCGGCTCCACCGCCGAGGCGGCCGACGGGACGCTGATGACCAGCCCCAGGAGGGCGAGTACGGTCGGCAGTCGTTTCAGGTGACTCATGGGGACTTCTCCGTCTCGTGGGATCGCACGGCGTCCTGCGCCCTATATACGTGAACGGCACGCGTCCGGGATCACTCGCGCGAAAACCCGTCGTTCGGTAGCGTTCCTGAGTGAACATTCGTTCGACCACTGGGGCGTGAGGTGGCGACGACCACGCAGTCCGGCGTCCGCCCGGCGGCGCCCGGCGTCTTTCCCGAACGCGTGCTCCGCCGCTGGGGTCTGGACGAGGCACCGCGGACCGTGCCGCTCACCGACGATCCCTACGGGCGCGGCTGGCGGCTGGCGACCGGGACGGCGGCCTTCTTGTTGAAGGAGCTCACCGGCGGCCGGCGACGGCACATCCTGTTCCGGCATCAGGTGATGGAGGCCCTGGCCGACCAGGGGTTGCCCGTGCCCACCGCGATCCCGGCGCGGGACGGGCGATCGCTGGTGACGGCTGATGCGCGCGCCTTCGCACTGTATCCGTGGGTGGACGGACGGCGGCGCGGCGGCCTCGACCTGTCCCTTACCCAGTGCCACGAGCTGGGCGAGTTGCTCGGCCGCGTGCACGCGGCCCTCGACCGGCTGGCCCCGCCCGTCCAGCAGACCCTGCTGGTACCGACGAGCCGGGCCGATCACGCCGTGGCCGAGATCGACGCGCTGCTCGCCGACGTCGCCGGCCCCGCCCACGGCCCCGGCCCCGGCCCCGGCGACGGCGACGGCGACGGCGACGGCGACGACTTCACGGCTCTCGCCGTACGCCGGCTGCGCGAGCGGCGGGCCCTGCTGGTGGCGCTGGCCGATCATCAGCCGCCCGAGCTGGACACCGCGACGGTCGGCTACGTGCACGGCGACTTCCATGCCGGCAGCCTGCTGTACGGCCGGACCCGTCAGGTCACGGCGATCGTGGGCTGGGGACGGCTGACCGTCGGGCCCTACGGCGGCGAGCTGGTCCGGGCGGCGGCGCTGCTGTTCGGCCGCGACGAGCGCGGCCTCGACCTGGAACGCGTCGAGGCGTTCGTCCGTGGTCACGCCGCGGCGTTCCCGCTGGACGGCGGACAGATCCAGGCGGCCGCCCATCGACTGTGGTGGGAGCGCCTGTGTGACATCGGCGTGCTGCGCCGCCGCTACGTCGACCACGACGCCGCATCGGCCGACGTTTCTCTCCTCACGTGGTGGACCGAGCATCTCGACCGTACTTTGGACGCTTTCGCGGCCCCTTACACCGCCGCTTCCGCCGCCCCACCGCAATTGACTATGACCTGACTCAAGTCAATCCGCAGACAATGGCCGAAAGGCGGCTCGTGGTGCGATCTACTCACGTTTTCGGCTAATTTAATGACGGTTACTTACTGTCCCCCGATCCCCGCCTCGCCCCCTATTCCACGTAACCCGGACGCGAAGCCCGGCACCGCGTTTGTGAACCCGCTGGACCCCGCACCCAACGACGAAGACTGGCAAGATCCGTTCGAGATCGACACCTCGGTGGCCCACCCGGCGCGACGCTACAACTACTGGCTGGGCGGCGGCGAGAACTTCGAAGCGGACCGGATCTCCGGCGACGCTTTCGCGGCGGCGTTCCCGACCATCCGTGTCGCCGCGAGGGAGAACCGCCGCTTTCTCCAGCGGGCCGTGACTTTTCTGGTCCAAGATGCGGGCATCACCCAGTTCCTCGACATCGGCACCGGCATCCCGGCCACCGACAACGTGCACCAGGTGGCCCAGTCGATCGACCCGAAAACACGGGTCGTGTACGTCGACAACGACCCGATCGTGCTCGCGCACGCCCGGCGACTGCTGGCCGGCACGCCCGACGGCGCAACCTCCTACATCCAGGCCGATCTGCGCGAGCCGGACGCCATCCTCGGCCACCCCGACCTGCGCGGCACCCTCGACCTGAGCCGGCCCGTCGCACTCATGCTCATCGCCGTCGCCCAATTCGTCGCCGACGACGAGCGGCCCCACGATCACGTCGCGCGCTTGACCGGCGCGCTCGCGCCGGGCAGCTACCTCGCCATGTCCCACCCCACCACCGATTTCCTGCCGGCGCCGAACGCCACCGACGTCAAAGCCGCGGCAAAGCGCGAAAGCGAGCGCAGCAAAGGGTCCATACGACTTCGTAACCGGGCGGAGTTCGCCCGGTTCTTCGCCGCGATGGACATCGTCGACCCCGGCA
>CALAED010000783.1 GCA_937891035.1 uncultured Thermomonosporaceae bacterium
CCGGCCCGGGCCGATGGTCGCGCAGCTCGTGGTAGTCGTCGATGTCCTTGGCGCCGGCCGCCAGCAGCACTTCTTCGCGCCGCCGCAGCTCGGCGGCGAGCGATTCCAAGGCCCGCTCGGTCAGGTGGCCGTCCAGGTCGGTGACCAGGCCGACCGTGTGCGGCAGCGCGGCACAGCCCTTGAACGCGGCGCCGCCCTTGTAGTCGATCAGTACGAACGTCATCTCGTCCGGCCGGTTCACCAGGGCCAGCGAGGCGATCAGGGTCTGTAGCAGCTCGGACTTGCCCGCCCCCGTCGTCCCGGCGACGAGTCCGTGCGGCCCGTCCGTACGCAGGTCGATGGAGAAGACGCCGTCCGCGCCGACCCCGATCGGCACCCGCGTGCTGCGGCCGCCGCGCGACCACGCGGCCAGCACGTGCTCGGCGGTCGGCCGCGGCGTGCCGAGCAGGTCGAGGAGCCGGACCGTCGCCGGGATCGCCTCAGCCGCGTCCTCTCGCGAGACATCTCGGATGGGGGCGAGCGCGCGGGCCAGCCGGTCGCACCAGGCGGTGCTGACCTGGTCGGCCAGTACGGTGCCGATGTCGTCGAGGCCCGGCCCGCGGGGGACGACGTGGTCGGGCCGGTCCAAGTCCCACGCGACCACGGCAGCGCATTCTTCGGGCAGCAGCCGTTCGTCGTCGTCGACACAGAGCGCGTAGACGCCCTGCGCGCGGCCGTGCGCGAGCACCTGTGGCATCCCGGGCACCTGACGCAGCACCCGGGCGCCGTCCAGCACGAGGAGCACGCTGTACGGGTGGTGCGCGTGGCTTACGTGGTGCGCCGCCGGCATGACGGAGCCGTTCCGGCGCTGCCGATCGGCGATGAGGTTCGCCAGCTCCGTCACCCGGTGCGTGGCCGACTCGAGATCGGTGCCCACGAGCGCGTGGCATTCGGCGTCGTCGCGGGGGGCGCAGTGCGGCAGCCAGCGGACCCAGTTCCATTGGCCGGCGGCCTCCGGGCCGCCGGCGCAGAGCACGACGATGGACAGGTCGCGGGGACTGTGCAGGACGGCCGCCTGCGCGACCAGCCAGCCGGCCAGTCGCCGCGACCGGTCGCGCGGCCCGGTCAGGCCGACGACGCCGAGCTCGGGCAGCGGCAGCGCGACCGGAACCGTACGGCACAGGGGCGGTCCAAGCGGCCCGTCACCCTGTCCGGGGTCGGCGGCGGCCGGGTCGGCGGCCCGTCCACCGGCGGCCTGGGCGGCGGCGACGCCGGTCAACTCGATGTCGGCGGGCTGATCGGCCAGCCCGATCCGCAACCGCAGCGCGTCCGGGTCGCCGCGGCGCCGTTCCCACAGCCGCCGGCGCGGCCCGGTCGCGGTCAGCAGCAGCTCGGCGGGGTCGGGGCAAAGGGTGCGCCGTACGGCCTGGTCCTCGCGCCGCAGCCGGTCCAGCTCGGCGAAGAAGGCGATGCGTTTGTCCTTATAGTCCTTGAGCGCCCGCCGGTAGGACTTCCGCCCGTGCATCCGGTCGCCGATCCATTCGCCGACCTGCATCAACGGCCAGCTCAGCGCGAACAGCGCCCAATACCACTGCCGCAGGGCGAAGGCCATGGCCAGCCCGAAGGCGGAGAACAGCAGGGCGCCGAACAGCCGCAGCCGCTCCCTCGGATGGCGCTCGGGCGGTGTCGGCACCTCGACGCGGCGGGGCCGGACACGGGGCAGGATGCGCGGCGGCCGGTTGTAGGCGAGGCCGCCCTCGGCCAGCGGCGTCAGGTGCGCGCCGCGCGGTTCGCTCGACGCCAGCGTGAGCACGGTCGAGCCGATGGTCGCCAGCGTTCCCGGCGGCCACTCAAGCGGCCCGTCCAGCGGGCCGTCGTCCAGCGTCGCCGGCGTCGTCGCCCGGTCGCCGATCCACCCGACGAGCGTCCGGCCGCCCTCGACGATCACCTTGATCGCATAGGGCGGAACGCCCGGGTCGGCCAGCCGGATGTCGTTGTCCGGCGCGCTGCCCAGCGTGACGGAGCCGATGCCAAGCCGGTGCACGGTGCCGGCGGCCGGCCCGCCGACCACCCTGATCTCGACGAGCCCGGTCGGCTCGGCCAGTACGGTCGCCGGCGCGATGCGCTGATCGACGGTGACGATCGCCCCGTCGCGCAACTCCCGTACGGCGGGCGCGGCCGGATCGAGCATCCGGCCCTCCATCCACAGACCGACGGGCCCGTCATCGGTGGCCGTCGGTGCGCGGAATTGGCGTGCGTCCTGGTCGGAACGGACATTTGGTCGCGGGGAATCATGACGCAACGTCGCGAAAAGCGATTTCGCGACGCTCGCGACCGTCATGCCGGAATCGCCATTGATCACAACATCCCGCGGCCCGTGGCCGGTCAACGCCGTGAGCGAGATGCGCATTGACCCAGCCTAATTACCGCGCTGGTGTGGCCATGGTGAGATCGCAAATGCCGTGGTCATCGTGCGTGCGATGGTTACTAAGTGGCGTCGGTTGCCCACATCCATTGACGGGGGCTTGTCAAGGGCGACACCATGGTTCGCCACCGCCCGTTTTCGCACGTAGGCGTACCGGGGAGTGGCCGCAGTCATGAGGACAAGCCAGTCGACAGCCGGTGGCGCGGCTCCCGCGTCCGCCGGCTCTGCCGCCATCTCGGGCAACTCCAGCCTCACCTCCGGCCCGGGACAACGGCTGCCGGTCCCCCCGCGCGAACGCAAGCCGGCGCTCGCCGCGCTCGCGGTCCTGTTGATCCTCGGCGGCGCGCTCGCCAGCGCCTACCTGGTCATGGCCAGCGGCGAGCGGGTGTCGGCGATCCGCGTCGCGCAGCCGGTGGCCGCCGGCCAGCAGATTCCGGCCGAGGCGCTGCAAGAGGTGCAGATCGGCAACACCGGCATCGACTACATCAGCTGGGCGGAGCGCGGCGGGGTCACGCAGGCCTACGCCGCCGTGCCGCTGGTGCCGGGCGCGCTGCTCACCAACCAGATGGTGACCAGGGACGCCGCGGCCACGCAGGGCCGGGTCACGATGGGTCTGTCGCTCAAACCCGGTCAGCTGCCCTCGCAATCGCTGGCCAACGGCGATCATGTCGCCGTCTACGCGGTCGGCGCGGACGGCAGCGGCGTGCCGGGCGGAACGCTGCTGTCCGGCGACGCCATCGTTCAGGACGTACGCAAGATCGGCGAGGGGACCTTGGAGTCCAACCAGACGAGGATCTCGCTGGCCGTGCCCGCCGAACAGGCGCCCGCGCTGGCGCAGGCCGCGTCGGCCGGCGCGGCGGTGGTCGCGCTCGTGCCGCCCGGCACCGTGGTGCCGACCCCATCGACGGCGGGCAGGTCGGCCGCGCAACCGGCGCCGGGGCAGGGTGGCCGGCAGAACACACCTGGAGGTCAGCAGAACGGTGGTCAGCAGACCGCCACGCCGGGCGGTGGCTGACCGTGGCCCTCATCGCCTTGGCGGCCGACAAGGGAGCCCCGGGCGTCACCACAGCCACGGTCGCGCTCGGTGCGGTCTGGCCCCGGCCCGTCCTCGTCGCCGAGTGCGACCAGGGCGGCGGTGACCTCGTCTACCGGCTGCCCGCCGACGGCGGCGGCATGCTCGTCCCGGCCCGCGGCATGCTCAGCGTGGCCGCCACCGCGCGCCGCGGCCTGCGGCCGGAGCAGGTCGGCGAACATATTCAGCGCCTCGTCGGCGGCCTCGACGTGCTGGTGGGGCTCACCAACGCCGAACAGGCGCAGGGGCTGACCTGGCTGTGGGGTCCGCTGGGCCGGGCCTTCCAGGGCCTGGGGCAGCGAGGCGGGGTCGACGTGCTTGCCGACTGCGGCCGGCTCGGCGCCGGCAGTCCGCTGCTGGATCTGCTGCGCGAAGCCGATCTCGTACTGTTGTTCGCCCGGGCCACCCTGGAGCACGTGGCGCACCTGCGCGAGCGGGTCAGCGCCTTGACTCAGGAGTTGACCGGCCCCGGCGCGCCGCCCATCGGCATCGTCGTGATCGCCGACCCGCGCCAGTACCACGGCTCCATCGCCGAGGTCGACCGCATCGTGACCAACGCGAAGCTGCCGGCCACCGTGCTCGGCGGCCTCGCGCTCGACCCCAAGGGTGCCGAGATGCTCCGGGGCCGGTGGGGCGGCCGGCTCGACCGGTCGCTGCTGATCAGGTCCGCCCGCGAGCTCGCCACCACCGTTGGCCGTCGGTTGGCCGCCGCCCGCCCGGTCGGCCCCCAGGACCACCACATCAACCCCGGCCGGCCCATCCAGGGTATCCAGCCCGGTCAGGCCCTCCAGCCTGGTCAGGGCGGCCCGGCCGCCGGTCCGGGCATCCAGCCGGGCCGGCCCGGGCAGCCCGGGCCGGGAGTCCAGGCCGATCACGTAGGTCCGGGCATCCAGCCAGGCCAGTCCGGCCGGCCCGGTCCGAGCCTCCATGGCGTACCGCCTGGTCCGCCAGGTCAGCCAAGTCAGTCCGGCCAGCCAGGTCAGTCCGGCCAGCCAGGTCAGCCTGGTCCGCCAGATCAGCCGGGCCAGTCCGGCCAGCTCGGTCAGTCCGGCCAGGTCGGCCAGGAGGCCGTCGCCGCCCCGGGGGCGACTGCGCCCATCCAGCCGACCATCGCGCAAGAGGGAAGGGGGCGGTAGATGGATCACGCCCTCGTCAAGCGGCTGCGCCAGGAGGTGGGCGACCGGCTTGCCCACCAGCGCAGGCTGGACGCCGCCGCCGGTATGCAGCCCATGTCGGCCGAGGACGAACGGCAGTTCGCCCGCGCCCTGATCTCCCAAGTGCTCGACGAGTACGCGCGCGGCGAGATCACCGCGGGCCGGCGCCCGCCGGGCGCCGAAGAGGAAGAGGCGTTGCACGCCGGCGTACACGCCGCGCTGTTCGGCGTCGGACGCCTGCAGCCGCTGCTGGAGAACACCGAGATCGAGAACATCGACATCAACGGCTGCGACCGGGTCTTCATCGGCTACGCGAACGGCCTGGAGGAGATGGGCGAGCCGGTCGCCGACTCCGACGAAGAGCTCGTCGAGCTGATCCAGATCCTCGCCGCCTACTCGGGTCTGTCCTCCCGGCCGTTCGACAGCGCCAACCCGCAGCTCGACCTGCGCCTTCCGGACGGATCGCGGCTGTCGGCGGTCATGGACGTGACCCTGCGGCCCGCGCTGTCGATCCGGCGCGCCCGCCTCGGCAAGGTGTTCCTGTCCGACCTCATCGGCAACGGCACGTTCAGCTCCGAGCTCGGGCAGTTTTTCCGGGCGGCGGTGGCCGCGCGCAAGAACATCATGATCGCCGGCGCCACCAACGCGGGCAAGACCACGCTGCTGCGCGCGATCGCCAACGAGATCCCGCCGCACGAGCGGCTCATCACGGTCGAGCGGGCGCTTGAGCTCGGCCTCGACCAGTTCCCCGAGCTGCACCCCAACGTGATCGCCATGGAGCAGCGGCTGCCCAATAGCGAGGGCCAGGGCGCCATCTCCATGGCCGAGCTGGTACGACGCTCGCTGCGCATGAATCCCTCCCGCGTCATCGTCGGCGAGGTGCTCGGCGACGAGATCGTCACCATGCTCAACGCGATGACGCAGGGCAACGACGGATCGTTGTCCACCATCCACGCCAACTCGTCAGTCGAAGTGTTCAACCGCATCGCGACGTACGCCATCCAGTCGACCGAGCGGCTGCCCATCGATGCCACGCACATGCTCATCGCCGGCGCGATCGACTTCGTCGTCTTCATCGAAAAGCGCAACGACTATGCGCGCGGCGGGCGGCTGCGCCGCTTCGTCTCCAGCGTCCGCGAGGTGACCGGCTGCGACGGGCGGGTGCTGTCGAGCGAGGTGTTCGCGCCCGCACCGGACGGCTCAGCCGTGCCGAACGCCCCCATCTCCTGCATCGACGAGCTCGCCGTCTACGGCTACGACCCCGGCCGGCAGGTGATGTGGTGATGACGGGCCGGGTGGTGTGACCATGACGGGCGACGCGCTGACGCTGGGGGCCGTGCTCAGCGGGGCGATGGTGGGCGGCGGGGTGCTGCTGTTCGTGGTGGCGCTGCGCGGGCTGCCCGTACGGCCCGGTGCGGCACCCGGCAAGCGCGGCCGCGAGGAGCTGGTGCGCTCGGTGACGAGGCGCGGCGCGATCGCCGTTGTCGTGGGCGCGCTCGTGCTCATCGTCACCCGCTGGCCGGTGGCCGCGGTCGGCGCGGCCCTGCTCGCCCTCGGCTGGGGCGCCATCGCGGGCGGCGTGGCCGAAGAGCGCAAGGCGATGGCCAGGCTGGAGGCGCTGGCCGCCTGGACGGAGTCGCTGCGCGACACGATCGCCGGCGCGGTCGGGCTCGAGCAGGCCATCCCCTCGTCGATGCGCGCCGCCGCGCCCGTCCTGCAATCGCCGCTGCGCACCCTGGTCGACAGGCTGCATACCCGGATGCCGATGCCGGACGCGCTGCGGCGGTTCGCCGACGACCTGAACGACCCGTCGGCCGACCTCGTCGTCGGCGCGCTGATCCTCAACGCCAAGCTGCGTGGCCCCGGGCTGCGCGACATGCTCGGCGCGCTGTCCACCTCGGCCCGCGCCGAGTTGGACATGCGCCGCCGGGTCGAGGCCAACCGGCGCACCACCCGCTTCAGCGTGCAGATCGTGGTCGGCGTCTCCGTCGGCGTCTCGTTGCTGCTGGCGATCTTCAACCGGTCGTACGTCCAGCCCTACGACGGTTTCCTCGGGCAGATCGTGCTTACGGTCGTGGTCGGCCTGTACGCGCTCGGCTTCCTGTGGCTGCGCCGGCTGTCGAGGTTCGATATGCCGCAGCGGTTCCTCGGCACGACGGCGGCGACCGAGACCGGTCCGCCGCCCGGCGTGCCGGGCGGCGGACCCGGCGGCGTGCCCGGCGAGGTCCCGGCGACGGTGGCCGCGTGGCAGCAGGGCAATGGCGCGCGGCTGCGCGGGCGGCATGCCATCGACGGGGGAGGTGGTGCGCCGTGACCGGGGCGCTGCTCGCCGGCGTGGCGTTCGGGGCCGGCTGCTTCCTGCTGGTCCGCGCGCTGTTCCCGCCGCGTCCCGGGCTGGCCGCCAGCCTCGCCGCGTTCGACGCCGCGGTCCGGCGCCGTGCCGCCGACGCGCGGGTGGACCGGACCTCGCCGCACCAGGAGAAGCTGGGCGGGCTGCGCGGGAAGCTGGGCGGGGCGCTCGCCGCCTTCTACGATTCGCGCGGCTGGGAGCAGCGCACCGTACGGGCCGACCTGGCGATCGTCGGCCGGTCGTTCGAGGCGTTCTTGGCGACGAAGTTCCTGCTGCCGACGGCCGCCGTGCTGTTCATCCCGGTCGCGGTGGCCTACTTTTCCGTCCTCGGGCTCGGCGTGCCGTTCGCCGTCCCGGTGTGGATGTGCCTGCTGATCGCGATCGTCTTCTTCCTGCTTCCCGACGTGCAGCTGCGCCAGGAGGCCGGGCAGCGGCGGGCCGACTTCCGGCACGTGGTCGGTGCCTTCCTCGACCTGGTGGCCATGAACCTGGCCGGCGGTCGGGGCGTCCCCGAGGCGCTGATGGCGGCGTCGCAGGTCGGCGACGGCTGGGCGATGCGGCGGATCAGGGACGCGCTCGCCAACGCCCGCATCACCAGCCTGACCCCCTGGCAGGCGCTCGGCCGGCTCGGCGACGAGATCAACATCGCCGAGCTGCGCGACCTGTCCGCCGCGCTGTCGCTGGTGGCCGACGACGGCGCTAAAGTACGCCAGTCGCTGACCGCCCGGGCCGCCTCCATGCGCAGCCGCGAGCTGTCGGACGTCGAGGGCAAGGCGGGCGAGCGCTCCCAATCGATGTTGATCGCGCAGCTGCTGCTGTGCGCCGGCTTTTTGCTGTTCCTGTCGTTCCCCGCCTTGATGAGGGTGATCGCGGCATGACTTGACGCCCGTACCCGGCTCGACGATGTTCCCCGAGGAGTACCACCATGAGATCCCTCAACATGATCAACCCCCTGAACGACCCGGCGGTCGTCTATCTGCGCGTCCATTTGGCCGCGCGCCTGCACCGGCTGCGCACCGAGGCCGCCCGCGGCGGCAGCCGCGGCGCGTCCGCCATCGAATGGGCCATCATCACCGGCATCCTCGCCGCCATCGCCATCGCGGTCGGCGCGGTCATCAAGAACAAGGTGAGCTCGGCCGCGAACAGCATCTCCACCGGCGACGGGTGAGGCGATGCCGGCCCGTTCGCGCGGGCACGGCCGAACGCGGGACCGCGGCGCCAGTTCGCTCGAGTTGGCGCTGCTCACGCCGATCCTGCTGTTCGTGATCCTGCTCGTGGTCCAGTTCGCCATGATTTATCACGCCCGGCACGTCGCCCTGGCGGCCGCTCAGGCCGGGGCGAGGGTGGCGCGCGGGCAGGACACGGGCGATTGGCAAAGCGCGGCCAAGAGCAAGGCGGAGTCGTACGCCCGCCAGATCGGCCCCAAGATCATAACCGGTGTCGTCGCGACGCCGAGCGGCGGCGCGGATGAGCGGTTCGTCGACGTCGAGGGCCAGGCGATCACGGTGATCCCGTTCATGAGTCTGCGCGTCCATCAGCGCGCGGGGGGGCCGACCGAGTGCTTCCGGCCAGACCGGGACGGCGGTGTCAGTTGCGAAGCCCCATAGCCCGCGTCGATCGCGGCGATCGCGGCACCTTGGCGTTGGAACTGGCCATCATGACGCCGGTGCTTGTCGCGTTCATGATGCTGATGGTCGGGGTGGGCCGCATCGTCAACGCGCAAAGCCAGGTGGACAGCGCGGCCAGAGACGCGGTCAGGAACGCCTCGATCGCCCGCAGCGCGGGCGACGCGCAAAGCCGCGCCGCCACGGCGGCGCAGGCCAGCCTGCGCAACCGCACCTGGTGCCAGGGCGGCCCGAGCACCTCAACCGACACCAGCGCATGGGCGCCGGGCGGCCGGGTCTCGGTGATCGTGACCTGTGACGCCGATCTCGGCGGCCTTTCGCTGATCGGGTTGCCCGGCGCCAAGCAGATGACCGGCCGCGCCACCGCTCCGCTGGACACCTTCCGGAGGGCCGAGCCGTGAACCCAAGGGACTGGGGGGACAGGGGCGACCGGGGCACGATCTCGATGTTCACGGCGATCTTCGCCTTGTTCGTCATCATGCTGGCCGGCCTGCTGGTCGACGGCGGCCTGGCCATCCACGCCAGGGAGCGCGCCGCGGACATCGCCGAGCAGGCGGCCCGGGCAGGCGCCGACGACATCGACGTGACGGCGCTGCGCGAGGGCGGCGAGCCCACCGTCAACACGGCGACCGCCTGCGAGAAGGCGCATCAGCTCGCGGCGTCGTACGGCGACAGGCTCACGGGCTGGGGATGCGTGCCGAGCACCGATCAGGTGAGCGTGACGATCACCATCACGGTCCAGCCGCAGCTGCTCAATATCGTGCCGGGCCTCGGCGCGTTTACCATGACGTCGACGGCGATCGCCCGTCCCGAGCGCGGTGGTGACGAGGGCTGATGGCAATGCGGCAGGCAGTCAGGACCGGGCGCGGACGCAGTGCGGGCGACGTTCTGCTCGGCGTGGCGGCGCTGGTCGCGCTCGCCGCGTTGGTGGCCGGCGTGCCGTACGCGCTCTACAGCCGGTTCGGGTCCCCCATCCCCGAACAACTGCCCGACCTCGACGCGTTCACCCAGCGGATCGGGCCGAGCTCGGTCATCACGATTCTTGTCTTCCTGGTCTGGCTCGCCTGGCTCCAGCTGGTCCTGTGCGTGATCGTCGAGGTGTACGCGGGGATTCGCGGCATTGGCGTGCCGACCCGAGTGCCGCTGGCCGGCGGCACCCAGTCCCTCGTACACCGGCTCGTCGTGACCGCGTTGCTGCTGTTCACGGCGACGACGGCGATCATACCGGCGTTCAGCGGCCGCGCGCCCCAGCCCACCGGGCCCACGGTCACCCAGTCGCAGCAGTACGTCCCGCCGGCGCCGCTGGCCGCCTTCGAGCCGCAGCTCGATCCGGGCGGGCGGGTCGAGCCGGTCGCGGCCGCGCATCCCCTCGACAAACCCGAGGTCGCGAAGATCTACCGGGTGCATCCGCCGGTCGGGCGGCACCACGAGAGCCTGTGGGAGATCGCGGAGAAGTGTCTCGGCGACGGCCGTCGTTACAAGGAGATCTACCAGCTCAACAAGGGCCGGCAGCAGCCCGACGGCTCCCGGCTGACGATCGCGAGCCTCATCCGGCCCGGCTGGATCCTGCGGCTGCCCGCCGACGCGGTGGGCGCCAACGTAGTGCCGGCGCACGAGTTGGACGACTACTACCGCTTCGGCAAGCCCCATCACATTCCCGACCACGGCACGAACGACCCGGGTCGGCCCGGCAACGGGCACGCCGCGCCGGGCGATGACGCCGCCTCTCCCGGCCGTGACACCGCGTCGCCCGGCGATGACGCCGCCGCGCCCGCCCCGGCGCCGGCCCCGCAACGGAGCGCGCCGGAACAGGAGCGGCCTTCGGAACGCCCGCCGGCCGAACAACAGCCGCCGGCGCCGCCTCAGCCGTCCGAACGAGAGCAGCCCGCCGAACGGCAACAGGCGCCCGAGCAGCAGCCGCCCGAGCAGCAGGCGTCCGACGACCAAACCCAGCCCATACCGGTCACCGACCACGGCGGCGTCGAGTTCGGCTGGCCGCAGGGACTCGCGGTGGCGTCCCTGCTCGCCGCCGGGCTGCTGGTCGCGCTCGGCCGGCGCCGCCGCGAGCAGATGTGGCATCGCGCCTTCGGCGAGATGGTCGCCCGGCCGGAGGGCGAGGCGGCCCAGGTCGAGCAGGCGCTCCGCATCGGCGCCGACACCGAGGCGACCCGGCTGCTCGACCTCGGCCTGCGTCAGCTGTCCAAGGCGCTGGCCGCCGACGATCGGGCGCTGCCCACCGTGTACGGCGTGCACCTGGGTCCGGAGAGCCTCGATTTGTGGATCGCCCCGGCCGACCGGTCCGCCCCGGAGCCCTGGGAGGCCCACGACAACGGTCAGGTGTGGCGGCTGCGCGCGGACCGCGTCCACACCGGCGCCTTCGACCTGGAACGGCTGCGCGACGTCCTGGCGCCCTACCCGGGGCTCATCTCGATCGGCACCAACGACACCGGCCGCATCCTCGTCGACCTCGAGGCGGCGCACGGCCTCATCGCGCTGCGCGGCCCCGACGACGTACGCCGCGCCGTGCTCGCCGCCGTCGCCGTCGAGCTGGCCACGAACCGTTGGTCAGACCACATGCGGATCACGCTGGTCGGCTTCGACGAGGAGCTGTCGCTGATCGCGCCGGACCGGATCCGTTCGGTCGCCTCCCTGGCCGACGCGCTGCCGGAGCTGGAGGCCCGCAGCGAGGAGGTGCGGCAGGCGCTGGCCGCTTCGGGCGCCGACTCCGTGCTCACCGGCCGGTGCAGGGGCGTCTTCGGCGAGGCGTGGATGCCGCACTATCTGATCATGGCCGATCCGCCGAGCGAGCAGGAGGCCGAACGGCTGGTCGCGCTGGCCCGGACCGGGCAGCGGATGGCCGCCGGCTACATCGTCGCCGGCGACGTCGCGGGCGCCACCTGGACGTGGGACGTGACCGCTGAGGGCCGGCTCAGCGCGGGCGTGCTGGGCTTCGACGTCGAGGCGCAACTCGTTCCCGAGCAGCACTATCGGGCCGTCGTCGAGCTCTTCCGGACCGCGCGGCGGCTGGACGGGACGACACTGCCGGCGCAGCGCGCCGAGGACGAGCCGGCCGCCCCGCTGGGCGACCAGCACGCGGTCGTCGACATCCGGATACTCGGGCCGATCGAGATCGACGCGCCGGGCCCGCTGGAGGAGAGCCGCCGCGCCGCCTGCACCGAGGTGCTGATCTATCTGGCGGCGCACCCCGGCGGCGTCCACCCCACCGTGCTGAGCGGCGCCGTCTGGCCGATGGGCGCGACCGCGGGCGTACGGGACGCCACCATAGCCCGCGTCTCCGACTGGCTGGGCCGCGACTCACGCGGCCGGCCGAACATCTACTACGACGA
This sequence comes from uncultured Thermomonosporaceae bacterium, assembly GCA_937891035.1. Classification (GTDB taxonomy): domain Bacteria; phylum Actinomycetota; class Actinomycetes; order Streptosporangiales; family Streptosporangiaceae; genus CALAED01. The sequence goes on from CALAED010000783.1 coordinate 11,953, forward strand.
GCGCGGCCGCATCAAGCTCGGCTCCGAGGTCAGGGTCGACTGGCAGGTCTTCCGCTGGCTGGTCTGGCGGTCGGCGGCCGAGCCCGCGTCGGAGACCGCGTACATGTCGTACGCCCTCGACCTGCTGCGCGGCCCGCTGCTCGCCGACCGGCCCCGCGGCCGCTACGGCTGGCTCGCCAACGACGACCTGGAGTATGAGTCGGCAGCCCGGGTCGCCGATGTGGCGCATCGTCTCGTGCTGCTGCGGCTCGACGAGAGCGATCCGAAGGGAGCCGTCGCGGCGGCCCGGGCCGGGCTGCGCTTCACCCCGGGCGACGAGGGCATGTGGCGCGACCTGCTGCGGGCCACCCACGCCACGGGCGACCTCACCCAACTTCGGGCCGTCGTCGACGACTTGCGCGACCAGATCGAGCGCGACCCCGCGGCCGACCAGATGCAGCCGGAGACCGAGGCCCTCATCGAAGAACTCATGCCCTACTGGCGCCAGGTCGCCCTCCCCGGCGCCTAATCCCCGCTAACCACTCCTCGGGGTCGGGTAGGTGCTCGGGACGGGGCACAGCCGCCACAGCCGCCACAGCCGGACCATCTTGTCGGCGCCGGCAGTGGCGAGGGCGGTGCCGTCGGGCTGAAGGCCACCGACCAGACGAAGCCGACGTGGCCGATGAGCGGTGAGCCGATCGATCCCGGCCGGGCCGGCCACGTGCTGAAGGGGAGGCATAAAACCGGCGAGCCCGATCGTTACTGCGGCTAGCAAACCGCCACGAGGAGTCGCGCACGATGCCCAAGGCTGTCAGGTTCGAGGAGTACGGCGGGATCGACGTCCTGCGGGTGGTAGAGGTGGATCGGCCGGTGCCCGGTCCAGGACAGGTCCTGGTCAAGATGCGCGCAGCCGGGATCAACCCGGGTGAGGCGGCCATTCGCGAAGGCCGGATGCACGAGAGGTGGCCGGCGACCTTCCCATCGGGACAGGGCAGCGACCTGGCCGGGGTGGTGGAAGAACTCGGCGACGGCGTCGAGGAGTTCGCCGTGGGGGACGAGGTCATCGGATTCACCCACCAGCGGGCGAGCCATGCCGAGTTGGTCGTCACTGACGCGGCCAAGCTCACGCACCGGCCGCGTAACGTCCCGTGGGAGGCGGCGGGCGCGCTGTTCGTCGCGGGGACGACGGCCTACGCGGCGGTCCGTGCCGTCTCCCCCGCCAGGGGCGACACCCTCGTGGTCTCGGCCGCCGCCGGCGGTGTCGGCTCGATCGTCGTCCAGCTCGCGGTGGGCGCCGGCGCCAAGGTGATCGGCCTGGCCGGAGCGCCCAACCACCAGTGGCTGGCCGCCCACGGCGTCACCCCGGTCAGATACGGCGATGGCGTGGCCGACCGCGTACGCGCCGCCGCCGACGGCCGGGTCGACGCGTTCATCGACGCCTTCGGCGGCGGTTACGTGGACATCGCCATCGATCTCGGCGTGCGGCCCGACCGGATCAACACCATCATCGACTGGGCCGCCGCGAAGGAACACGGCACCAAGACCGACGGGACCGCCACCGCGGCGAGCGCCGACGTTCTCGCTGAGCTGGCCGGGCTGATCAGCGATGGCCGCCTCGAGATCCCGATCGCCCGCGTATACCCGCTGGACCAGGTCCGGGACGCCTACCGGGAGCTCGAACGCCGCCACGCCCGCGGCAAGATCGTCCTCGTCCCCTAGTGCGGGATGCCCATGATCAGATCACCTGCGCCCTTGCGGAGGAGATCTCCGGCGACATAGGGACTCGGTTTGCGGACCGGCGCCCGCGGGATCGCTCAAGGGCCCGGATGAGGCGGAGCCTTATCCCAGCTGGGAGTCAGCGGTAGGTGTGGCCGAGGGAGTGGCGGCCGGGGTGGGGAAAGACGCGGATTCCGTGCGGGCGGCCCACGCGGATGGTGTGGAGGAGGGCGCCGGTGGTGGTGGAGACGGCGTACACCAGGTTGTGGCGGCGATCGGAGAGCCAAAGCACGCGGCCGTCGGCCGAGACGCTGCCCAGGCGGGGGGCGCTGTCGCCGGGCAGGCGCCAGTGGCGAACGACGCGCCGGGTGGACAGGTCGATGACGGAGACGCTGCCTTCGGCCCGGTTGGTGACATAGAGGACGCCGCGGGCGGGGATGAGGCTGTGCGCGCCGGCGCCGGTGGGGATGAACGCGGTGGACCGGAGATGGTGGGCGGTGAACGTCCAGACGCCGCCGTCGGCCGGGTCGGAGACGTAGAAGAGGGTGCCGTCGGGTGAGCTCTTGACGTCATAGGGACGGCCGCGCGGTAACCGGCGGATCTGAGTGACCTTGGCGCGGCCCGGGTCGACGCGGATCAGGTGCCCGGCGCAGGCGGCAACCAAAGAGCCGTCGGCCGCGAAGTCGGCCCCCCTCAGGTCGCATGGCAGCGGGATCGAGCGGCGCAGCCGCATCGTGTGCGGGTCGCGGACGTCGATGCGCCGGTCTGCTACGCCGAGCGCGTGCCGTCCGTCCGGCGTGAAGAGCAGATCGGCGGCGGCGACGGATATGGTGCGGCCGGCCCGGCCGGTGCGTGGATCGATGGGCACGAGGCCATGACGGTGGTTGACCCAGAGGGTCGTGAGATCCCACGAGGGGATGACGAAGCGCGGCCGCCGGTCGACGGGCACGCTCCCGACGACCCGGTACGTACGCGGGTCGATGATGTGGACCGCACGCGCCACGGCGACGTACACCCTCGGCGGGAGGTGGCGGACGGCCGGGCTGAGGTCGGCGGGGGGCGGGCCGGGGGCGGAGGGCGGGGCCAAACTGACGTACGGGGCGGCGCCGCCGAGGCCATGCACCGGCGCGGGGGAGGAGCGGAGGGGGCTCGGCGCGGCGCAGGCGCTGGCGCAGGCGGAGAGCGTGACGGAGCACGTTGCGAATAAGACGCGGCGCGACAGCCCATCCAGCATGGGATGGACTATATATGCGGATCGCAACGCTATGTAGGTGATTAGTTACGCGTGGCTCTCGTGTTCAAGGAGCCAGGCCTTGCGGTCGATGCCGTAGTAGTAGCCGTTGAGCCGCTTGGCGCCCGACCCCGTCGAGGCCACGACGCGGTGGCAGGGGATCGCGGGCGCGATGAGGTTCTTCGCACAGGCCTGGCCGGACGCGCGGGCGCCGCGCTGGAGCCCGGCCATGGCGGCCAGTCGGCCGTATGTCACGGTCTGCCCGGCCGGCACCCGCCGCAGGACGGTCCACAGGCGCTCGCGGGTGGGCGGGGCCGGATGGCGGAGCGGGAGCGCGTCCAACGCGGTCAGGTCGCCGGCGAAGTACGCCAGATGCGCCTTGGTGATGTCACCGAGGTCGGGGGCGGCGGTCATGACGCGTGAACGGAGGGAGGGGTGCAGCCTTGAATGCAGTTCGTCCGGGTGGGCGGTGAAGCCCGCGGCGATCAGCGTGTCGTCAAGCGAGAGCAGGGCCAGTGGGCCGATGGGGGTGTCCAGGACCGTGCTGCGGATCATGCGTCGATTCAATCGAACGGGCGGCGGGCGCGCTGGCGGAAATCGGACGTGGGGTCAGCTCACCGACTTGCCGACGCCGATGCCGAACTCGCGGTAGACACGTTCCCAAAAGCCGTCGCGCAGCCACGTGCGCGCCTCCTGGTAGGGGCGCAGCGACCGGCCCAGCTCCTTTTCGGCCTCGATCAGCAGCTCTTTGTCGATCACCGGCGGCAGGATCGGACCGGGAAGCAGGTCGCGGATGTTGTCCCTGCCGCGCTCGAAGATCCACTTCTGCGCGACGTGCTCGCCGATCTCGAGCATGTGCTCGCGGTCCGGGCCGAGCTTGCCGTCGGCGGCGCCGCCGACGGGGGGAGCGCCGGTGCCCCCGACGGTGGACGCGTTCGCCGACGTGGCCGGTTTGACCGCGTGCGGGAGCGATTTGATGGCGGTCCGCCCGGCGAAGACCTGTGATGGCGAGGGGACCCGTGCCGCCGCCGCCGCTGCCGCCGTCCTGGGCGTGACCGGCTCGTCGTCGGCCGGCGTCGTGCTCGCCGGTACGGTGAGGACCCCGGCCTTGCCGAAGTACGGACGCAGGAACTCCGCCGCCAGCACCTCGACGGTGTCGGACTCCCACACCAGCCATTCGGCCTGGTTCGAGCCGTGCGTCGGCTCGACCCCCCACAGGTGCACGCGGACCCCATACCGCTGCGCGGCCTCGACGGCGGGGAGCATGTCCTCGTCGCCGGCGAGCAATACCGCGTCTGTGATCCCGCGGTGCCTGGCCAGCGCCTCCAGGTCGGCGCGCAACTGGGCGTCGACGCCCTTTTGCTGGCCCTGCGCGTTGAGGTTGCCCAGGCGCAGCTTGACCAGCGGCAGGTTGGCGATCACTCGCTGATCGACTGTGGGCTGGCGGCGGGGCGCGGCGTCGTACCAGTACACGCGCAGCAGTTCGCCGACCAGTTGCTTGTCGGCGTGGTGGGTCAGCGCCTCGATGAGTTTCTCCGCGGATACGCGGTACTCGCGGCGTGACGTCGCCTCAAGGAGCAGCGCCCCAGAAGCGGCGTAAAGATATCCCGCGTCGACGAAGATGGCGTACCGCGCGGGCTGGGGGACGAACTCCGAGGTAGTCATGGGTCATCCACTTTATTCCCGCGAACCGCCGCCCGGAGCGGAACGGGACAGTGTGTGGCCTATGGTCCACTAGGTGATTCCACCGGTTATCACCATGTAATCGGGCACACGTCACCCACATGAGATGGCGGGATCCATAGTGATATCGCGGCGCTAATCGCCGGAGTCAGCGGGGCCGGGCGCTCGACCGCCAGGCACCCGGGCCGTGGGTGAGCGGCGCGCGCATCCCGCGCGAGCGGTCGGCCCACGCCGCCGTCCGTGCCGTCCGCCTCCGCCAGGAGTCGGCGGCCCCGGTCGGCGGCTCGCCCGCACCGGTGCCGGTCGCCGCGGCCCGCGCGGCTCGGCCGGCTCGCCCGGCCCGCGCGGTCAGCACCGCGACGAGCGCCGCGATCTCTTCGGGCGTGGCGTCGCCGCGCACGATCTGTAGGTTCACAAAGGAATGTTCCCATGCTTCTTGGGCGGCAGGAACCGGCGCTTGTCCCGTAGCGCACGCAACGCCTTGGCCACTTGCTGCCGCGTCTCCGAGGGCTTGATCACCGCGTCCACGTACCCGCGTTCCGCGGCGATGTACGGGTTGGCGAGCGTGTCTTCGTACTCGGTGATCCGCTCGGCGCGCCGGGCGTCCGGATCGGGAGCGGACGCGAGCTCGCGCCGGTAGAGGATGTTCACCGCGCCCTGCGCGCCCATCACCGCGATCTGCGCGGTCGGCCAGGCGAGGTTGATGTCGGCGCCGAGGTGCTTGGACCCCATGACGTCGTACGCCCCGCCGTACGCCTTGCGCGTGATCACCGTGACCAGCGGCACGGTCGCCTCGGCGTAGGCGTACAGCAGTTTGGCGCCGCGCCGGATGATGCCGCCCCACTCCTGGTCGGTGCCAGGCAAGAACCCCGGCACATCGACAAATGTCAGGACTGGCACGTTGAAAGCATCACAAGTACGTACGAAACGGGCGGCCTTTTCCGATGCGGCGATGTCCAACGTCCCGGCGAACCGAATCGGCTGGTTGGCCACCACCCCCACCGCGTGCCCCTCGACGCGCCCGAAGCCGCAGACGATGTTCGGCGCGAATTGCGCATGCACTTCGAGGAACTCGCCGTCGTCGACGACGTGCTCGATGACCGTGTGCATGTCGTATGGCTGGTTCGGCGCGTCCGGGATCAGCGTGTCCAGCTCCGCGTCGAGCGCCTCCAGATCGGCGGGCGCCGTCTCGTAAACCGGCGGGTCGCTCAGGTTATTTGACGGCAGGTACGACAACAGCTCGTCGGCCGCCTGGTAGTGCGCCACCCCCGACTTGGTGTTGTGCGCGTGCGCGCCGCCCAGCTCTTCGAACGTCACCTCCTCGCCCGTCACCGTCTTGATCACGTCAGGGCCGGTGATGAACATGTGCGAGGTCTGATCGACCATGATCACAAAGTCGGTGATCGCGGGCGAGTAGACGGCGCCGCCCGCACACGGACCCATGATCACGGAGATCTGCGGGATGACCCCAGAGGCGTGCACGTTCCGCTTGAAGATCTCCGCGTACAGGCCGAGCGCGACCACGCCCTCCTGGATCCGCGCGCCGCCCGAGTCGTTCAGCCCGATGACCGGGCAGCCCGTCTTCAGCGCGTGGTCCATGACCTTGCAGATCTTCTCGCCGAAGACCTCGCCGAGCGAGCCGCCCGACACGGTGAAGTCCTGGCTGAACACCGCCACGGGACGCCCTTCGACCGTGCCGTGCCCGGTGACGACCCCGTCGCCGTACGGACGGCTTTTCTCCATGCCGAAGTTGGTCGACCGATGCCGCGCGAGCTCGTCGAACTCGACGAACGACCCCTCGTCGAGCAGCGCGTCGATGCGCTCGCGCGCGGTCATCTTGCCCTTGGCGTGCTGCTTTTCCACCGCGCGCGCCGACCCCGCGTGGACGGCTTCGTACCGGCGCCGTTCCAGATCGGCGATCTTGCCCGCGGTGGTGTGAATGTCGAAGTCGCTGGGCGGTTCGGGCGCGTGCGTGGCCATGCTCGTCAGGGTAACGGGGCACTGATTGGTGAGATCCGACCGGTCCTTTCACCCCTGCCAGGACGCCGGCGGTTGCCAACCGGTCCTACGTTCGTTGGATTGATGGAGGCGGTGCCCGCCGGGCCCCCGG
>CALAED010000784.1 GCA_937891035.1 uncultured Thermomonosporaceae bacterium
ACGCGGGAGCGGTAGGTGCCGGCCAGATCGCCGAGGTCACGTTGGGCAGGCATTGGTCGTCGGCTTTCACCCAGGCGCCGGCGGGGTCGGGCGGCTTGAGCGCGCTGCGATCCAGAACGTAGAGCGTGTTGTACGGCAGCGGCCGGTGCGATCCCTGCCAGGGTTTCGCGCCCTGGATGCCATGGACGTGGAGGTGCGGCTTGCTCGAGTTGCCCGAGTTGCCGGCCAGCCCAAGGAATTCCCCCTCCTTGACCGCCTTTCCTTTGGCCATGAGCGACGGGTTCAGCGAGCCCTTCTGAAAGTGGGCGTAGAGGACTAGCTCGTCCCCGTGCTGAAGGTAGAAGTGGTTTCCCTCCACGGGGTCCGGTGGAGAGAGGTCCTGACCGGGCTTGGGGTTGTTGGGACGGTCGTTCGCGAAATCGACGACCGTGCCGTCGGCCATGGCGTAGATGGGCTTGCCCCAGATGCGGTAGTGCTCGTTTTGATCGCCGGCCTTACCGGGCAGGACATCGGACCACTGCATCTTGGTCGCGTCCCAGGCGATCACGACCATGTCATAAGCGAACAGCTGGCCGCCGTCACCGGCGGGGGCGTGGGTGGCGCTCGCGCCTTGCCAGTACTCGCCCTTGCGGAAGTCGGTCGCCCGGGCCGGGAAGCGATAGCTCGACGCCGCGGTCGGGCTCTTGTGCCCGGCCAGTGGCAGCAAGACGCTCGCCGCCGTGTCGAAGCCGTCGCACTTCACGTTCAGCCGGATGGACCCGGGAGCGGGCACGGGGAGGATCACGGTGTTCATCGTCGAGAAGAACCAGGACTGCGTCCCGCCGGAAGCGACGTCGAGGCTGAGCGGGATCGTCACCGGGTTCACGGCCGGTGCGCCCACGAAGGAGATGTCTAACGCATTGGCATGGATTTGGGCGCCCTCGTTGTTTTTGATCCACAACTTCAGCGCCAGTTGGCCTTTAGGGGCACCATTCCCCGATGACGGCGCCAGCAGCCCGTATACTACGGCTCCTGCCTCCAGCGGTTCGACGGTGATGGTCAGATTCGGTGCTCCCATGATCCTTCTCCGTTCCATGTGGCTCTTCCGGGCCCCGGCCAAGGAAGAGAATAAGAATTAGGTGTGGCACTTTCCGATGGGTGCGCCTTTCAATATCCTCCGCTTTCGCTTCGGCGCTAGGGACCAAAGTCCCTGGGCGGCAGGCCGCACCAAACGCGTCGCTCAACCCTTCAACAGGTTGATCTCGTGACGACCGGCGCCCTCTCAGACCCGGTGCCGGTCGAACTCGGCGCGCTGCCCGGTGCCGTATCGGCGCAGCGCGCCCGCCGGCCCGGCCGCGTTGGGCCGGTTGAAGATCCAGTTCTGCCAGGCGGTCAGCCGGCCGAAGATCTTGGTCTCGAGGGTCTCCGGTCCGGGGAAGCGATAGTTGGCCTCCAGGCCGGTCAGCGCGTCGGGGCTGAAGCTGGCCCGTTCCTCGATCGCGATGCGGACCTCATCGTCCCAGTCGATGTCGTCGGGCGCGAAGGTCACCAGGCCGAGCTCCGCGGCGTCGGCGGCCTCCAGCGGCTTGCCGGCCACGTCTTGCACGGCGGACAGGGCGGCGGCGTCGCCGAGGTAGCGAGTGCGCAACCTGCTCAGGCCGTTGGCCATGGGCAGCGGGCCGAGGTTCATGGCGTCGACGGTGACGGCGGCGGGCGCCGCGTCCGGGTCGATGTCTTCGAAGACGCCGAGCAGCTGGTAGGAACGGTCGGCGGCGAGCGCGAGCTCCAGCAGTGACCCGGCGAAGCAGCTGCCCGGCTCGATCAGGGCGATGAGGCTGCGGCTGGTGACGTCGAGCCGCTTCAGCGTGCGCTTGAGATAGTGCACGATCTCGTTCGCCAGCCAGTCGCCGGCCTGATGGTCGAGCAGCAGCCGGTCGTAGGCCAGCACCCGCCGCGCGTCACCGGTCGTGCGGAACACCCACGTACCGAGCTCGAGCTCGTTGGTGCGCAGGTCGAGGATCAGGTCGTCCAGCTCCCTGGTCAGCGCCAGGGCCCAAAAGTCCGCGCCCTGTTGATGGATGCCGGCCACGCCGGGCGGCGGGTCCGACTCCGGGCCGGCGATCGTGATCTCGACGGCGCCGGCGGCGCGGTCGAGGGAGGCGGTCACATGCCGGTAGGAGATCGAGGTATCGGTCCGCGTTTTGTCCAGCGGCGTCAGCGCGATGCCCGCCCCGTCGTCGGCGCCGTCCGGGGAATCGGCGCGGGCCGAGCGGCCCGAGCGGGAACGGGCGGCCAGGTCGGCCGCGCGGGCGGCCACCGCCTCGGCCCAGCGCGGCCGGGGCACGACCTCGTCCACCAGCCGCCAGTCGACGGCCTTCTGCCCGCCGATCCCCTCCGCCTTGGTGGAAAAGTAGTCGGCCAGATCCCGTCGTACATGCCGTTTGTCCACCACTCGGGTCAGCCCGCCGGTGCCGGGCAGCACCCCGAGCAGCGGCAGTTCGGGCAGCGCGACCGTGGACGAACGGTCGTCGACGAGCATGATGTGGTCGCAGGCCAGCGCGAGCTCGTAGCCGCCGCCCGAAGCGGTGCCGTTGAGCGCGGCGAGGTAGGTCTGCCCCGAGTGGGCCGTCGCGTCCTCCATGCCGTTGCGGGTCTCGTTGGTGAACTTGCAGAAGTTCACCTTCCAGGCGTGCGGCGCGGCGGCGAGCATGCGGATGTTGGCGCCGGCGCAGAAGATCTTCTCGACGCCGCTGGTCAGCACGACGGCCCGCACCCGCGGGTGTTCGAACCGGAGCCGCTGAACGGCGTCGTACAACTCGATGTCGACGCCGAGGTCGTAGGAGTTGAGCTTCAGCTCATACCCCGGGACGAGACCGCCCTGCTCGTCGACGGCCATGGTGAGGGTGGCCACCGGCCCGTCGATGTCGAGCTTCCAGTGCCGATAGCGGCCGGGATCGACACGGAAATCGACGTGGAGGTCAACGTGGAGGTCGACGTGCGGAGGCGGCGACTCGGTGGGTGGCCGGCTGTCGCGGTCGGCGCCGGGGCTGGTCATGGAGGTGTCCTCCCCGCTTGGCTCGTCTTCTCCCCATATTCCACAGGACAAGCTCGCCGCGTCAACGGTTTGTAGTATGTTCCGTGTTTGTCCGCGACGTTACCGGCTTGAGCTCGACGGCGTACCGGCGCCCGTTGTCGACATAGCGCGCGACGGCCTCGTCGTGCCTGTTCGCGTCGATGCCGCCGACCCGGATGCGGGCAGGGACGCCAAGCGCGGTCGAGCCGGCCGGCACCTCGGTGTCCTCGGTGACCACGGCACCCGCGCCGATCACGCTGCCACGCCCGACGCCGGCCCGGTTCAAGACGGTCGAGTTCGATCCCACCAGGCAGCGGTCATCGACGCGGCAGCCTTCGAGATGGGCGTTGTGACCGACCACGCACTCGGCGCCGATCTCGGTCGGCCATCGGGGCGTGGTGTGCACCACCGTGCCGTCCTGGATCGAGGTGCGGGCGCCCACGGAGATGGTCCCGTAGTCGCCGCGCAGCACCGCGCCCGGCCAGACGGTCGCCTCGGGACCGATCGTCACCGACCCAATGACGATCGCGTCCGGATGTACGTATGCGGTCGGGTGGATTTCGGGCACCTGGTCGCCCAGCGCGTATATGGGCATGGCTCACTCCCGGACGGGGGGACGGCGACATCCATCAATCAATTCTCTGAGGATGGCACGGGATATACGCTACATAATCTGGACGCGAGTTAATTCTTGTGTGGAAGCAATCGCAACGCCGGTCGCGAGGAGGGTGCATGTCGGGATCCGACGGCGCATCCATCGCCCCGCCGGCCGAACCGGCGGGGCCGGCCTTTCGGCGACGCAGGGAGCTCGGCGCGGCCAGTGCCCGCTCGCTGTTGCTGACCGTACTGGGCGAGTTCGTGCTGCCGCGCGAGCGGGAGGTGTGGACGGCCACCTTCCTTACGGCGCTCGCGCTGCTCGGCGTGGAGGAAAAGGCGGTCAGGCAGGCCCTGGCCCGCAGCGCCGCCGAGGGCTGGCTGGCGAGCGAACGGCAAGGCCGCCGCACGTCCTGGCGGCTCACGCCGTCCGGGCAGCGGCTGCTCACCGACGGCACCAAACGGATCTACAGCTTCGGCCAGCCGATGCGCGACTGGGAGGGCCAGTGGCTCCTGGTGCTGGGCAGCGTTCCCGAGACCAACCGGCGGCTGCGCCACCTGCTGCGCACCCGCCTGTCCTGGAACGGCCTCGGCAACCTGTCCCCCGGCGTGTGGGTGAGCCCGCGTCCCGAACGCGAACGCGACGTCCGCGATGTGCTGCGGGAGATCGGCGTCGCGGACTCCTCGACCGTCTTCGTCGGCCGGCTCGGGGACATCGACGAGGCCAGGAAGGTCGCCGGGCAGGCCTGGCACCTCGACGAGATCGAGTTGGCGTACGAAGACTTCCTCGACGCGGTGCGCGCCCTCCGGCCGCGCGACGACGCGGCGACCTTCGCCGCGCACACCCGGCTGGTGCAGGAGTGGCGCCGCTTCCCCTTCCTCGATCCGGGCCTGCCGCCGGAATTGCTGCCCGCGGGCTGGAGCGGCGCCCGGGCCTTTGATCTCTTCCACGAGCGGCACGCCGCCTGGCGCGACGCGGCCGCGAGATACTGGCTGGACCTCACCCGGTACGAGTAGCCCCGGGCAAACCACGGCCCCAACGCTTCAAAACGCCTTACAACGCTTCAGAACGCTTCAAACGCGTCAGAACAAGGTGCCATCGCGTTCGATGCCGCGAAGGGCGTCGTAGTCGAGGGTGACGCACTCGATGCCGCGGTCGATGGCGAGCACCCTGGCCTGGGGTTTGATCTCCTGAGCGGCGAAGATCCCACGTACCGGCGCGAGCAGCGGGTCGCGGTTGAGCAGCTCGAGATATCTGGTGAGCTGCTCGACTCCGTCGATCTCGCCGCGCCGCTTGATTTCGACCGCCACGGTCATGTTGGCCTGATCCCGGCACAGGATGTCGACCGGGCCGATCGCCGTGGGGTACTCCCTGCGGACCAGCGACCAGCCGTCGCCCAGCGTCGTGATGTGCTCGGCCAGCAGCTCTTGCAGGTGCGCCTCGACGCCATCCTTACGCAGGCCGGGGTCGGCTCCCAGCTCGTGGCTTGAGTCGTGCAAGATCTCGGCGATGGTGAGGATGAGCTGCTCGCCCGACTTGCCGTGCGTGACCGTCCACTTCGCGACCATGCCCTGGTCGTCGTACGCCTCTTCGCGCAGCGTGCAGGGCGGATTCATCCAATTCAGCGGCTTGTAGGCGCGGTCGTCCGCGTGCACGGACACCGATCCGTCGGCTTTGATCAGGATCAGCCGCGGGGCCATGGGCAGGTGGGCGGTCAGCCGGCCGACGTAGTCGACGCTGCACCGCGCGATCACGAGTCGCACGGCTGCCCACCGTACCGCAGCGGCCCCGCGGCGTGGGGCTTACCTGCTTTGGTGCAGGGTGGCGAGGCGCTTGTAGTACTCGTCCTCGTCGATATCGCCGCGGGCGAACCGCTCGGCGAGCAGCGTCTCGGCCGTCGCCCGCGGCCCGGGCGGGGTGGCGCGCCGCCGCAGCAGCATGAACGCGCCGACCACGACCGCGATCCACAACAGCCCGAAGGTGATGGGAAAGATCAGCCACCAGCCGGGGCCACCGCCCTCGTGCCACGGTCCTGAGTGGACCAGGAGGGGCGGCGTGGCGAGAGTGAACATCGAGACCTCCTCAAATCGTTTTTGCTGATGTCTCGATGGTCTGTGGGTGGTCATGCTCCCCGAATCCGCCGGTGGAAGGCTTCTGGCCTACCCTCGCGGGAGTACGGGGCAGTGCCGCCCGATCGACCGCTCAGGGTCGGACGCGGGCGTGGGCTTGTTCGATCATGCGGTTGCGGACGCCGTAACGGAGGGCGCGGATGAGCAGGCGGGCGGCCGTGCGGGTGGCGAGCGGGGTGAGCGGGTCGCGCGGGGGCAGGCCGACCAGGGCCTTGGCCCACTCAGGCAGCAGGTCGGTGGCGGCCCGGTTGACCACGAGGCTGGCCGCCCTGGATGCCGGGTTCGAGCCGTACGCCGAGCGTAGGAAGCGTACGGTCTCCAAGACCTCGGCGCTGACCGTGAGGCGCGGCCGCATCGTCGCGAAGTAGTCCTCCACGTCGGCGCGGGAGCGCGGCGGGTCGACCGCGCCGAGCCGTTCGGAGATGACAGCGTATTCCGCGAAATAGCGGTCCAGGTCGGCGCCGCGCAGCGGATCGGGGTGGTAGCGCAGGTGGGCGCGGGCGATGCTGTACGCCTGCGTCGCGCCCGTCCAAATGATGTCGGCCGAATCGGTGGCGGAAAACGACCGGCCATCCGGCATCGTGCCATGCACCCGCTTGTGCATCGCCCGCACCGTCTCGATCAGCTTCTCGGCGGCCTGCGTGGAGCCGAACGTCACGCCTCGGACGAACGACGACGTGAAGCCGAGCCGCTTGATCGGGTCCCGCTGGTAGTCGGAGAAGCGATTCGTGCCGTACGTCACGGGCTCGTTGAGCGCGCCGAGCAGCAGCCCGGACACGCCGCCCACCACTCCGGAGACGTCGCCGTGCACCTTCCAGATCGCCGATCCGGGGCCGAAAAGTCCCGGGTCACCCACCGGTTCGGTGTACTGCTCGCCGGGCAGGTGGGCGCTGGCCAGCATGGCCTGGTAAGCGTCGTCGATCGCGGTGCGGAGCCTGCCGGTCACGGGACCGCCTCCTCGCCGTAACCCCCTACTTACTCAGTTGTACGACAAGATAGTCGTTCATGGGTCAGGTGAACCACCGGGGTCCGGCGGCGCGGCCGGGCCCGGTCTTCCTCATCATCGTGACGGTGTTCGCGCTATGCGGCCTCATCGCCTGGCGGTACGGCCCGCAGGCGAACGAGTTCGCCGCCCGCTTCGCGCTGTTCGGTTTCGTCGTGGCCGGCTGGATCATCTCGCTGTGCCTGCACGAGTTCAGCCATGCCTACTTCGCCTACCGCTCCGGCGACCACAGCGTCGCCACCCGCGGCTACCTCACCCTGGACCCACGCAAGTACGCCGACGTCACGCTGAGCTTCCTCATCCCGGTGCTGTTCATCTTGATCGGGGGCATCGGCCTGCCGGGAGGCGCCGTCTGGATCGACCGCGGGGCGATCCCCGGCCGGCTGCGGCACAGCCTGATCTCGGCGGCCGGGCCGATCGCCAACGCGTTGTTCGCGATCGCGCTCGCCCTCGTCATCACCAGCATCGCTCCGCCCGACGAGTTCGCCACGCTCAGTCACGGGGTCTTTTGGTCGGGGGTCTACTTCCTGGCCTTCCTGCAGATCACGGCGGCGTTGCTCAACCTGATCCCGGTCCCGGGGCTTGACGGGTTCGGCATCGTCGAGCCATACCTGCCACGGCACTGGGTGGCGAAGGCGAATCGGATCGGCGGCTACGCGTTTTTCATCCTGATCGCGCTGCTGTGGGTGCCGCCAGTCAATCGCGCCTTCTTCGACGCCGTGTTCCACCTCACCGACGCGCTCGGGATCGGCACGGGCGGGATCGAGCTGGGCCGTCAGCTGTTCCAGTTCTGGCGGCCCATCGGCCCCTGAGCCGCACGGGGCGGCCGGTCCGCCGGCGGTGTCGAACCGGCGGTAGCCGGATACCCCGGGAGGTCTGGTGGTTTACTGGACAACCATCGAAGCCAGCTGAGTGCAATCCCTCCCGGGAGGTCCTCGATGTCCGTGGCGATGGACGCCGAGCGCGAGACGTTCGAATCCCTCAACCCGGCCACCGGCGAGGTCGTCGGTAAGCATCCCGTCCACAACGAGCAGGCCGTACGCGCCGCGGTGGAGCGGGCCGGGCAGGCGGCCCACTGGTGGCGTGCGCTCGGCTGGAAGGAGCGCCGACTGCGGCTGCTCAACTTCAAGGGCTCGCTCACCCGCTCCCTCGGCCGGGTCGCCGAGCTGATCCACGAGGAGACCGGCAAACCGCTGGCCGACGCCCAGCTGGAGACGATCGCCGCGATCACCCACCTCGACTGGGCCACCAAGCACGCGCAAAAGGTGCTCGGCCCGCGCAGCGTCTTTCCCGGGCTCGTCTCCATCAACCAAAAGTGCACGCTGGAATACCACCCGCTCGGCGTCGTGGGCGTCATCGGGCCCTGGAACTACCCGATCTTCACGCCGATGGGCTCGATCGCGTACGCCCTCGCGGCCGGCAACGCGGTCGTGTTCAAGCCGTCCGAGTACACGTCTGGTGTCGGCGAGCTGCTCGCCGAGATCTTCACCGGCGTGGTACCCGAGCAGCCGGTGTTCCAGGTCGTCACCGGCTTCGGCCAGACCGGCGCCGCGCTCGCCGGGGCCGGCGTGGACAAGTTGGCCTTCACCGGCTCGGCGGCCACGGCCCGCAAGGTCATGGCCGTGTGCGCTGAGAGCCTCACCCCGATGGTCGCCGAGTGCGGCGGCAAGGACGCGTTCATCGTGGACGCCGACGCCGACGTCGAGGCGGCGACCGACGCCGCACTGTGGGGCGCGATGTCCAACGCCGGGCAGACGTGCATCGGCGTGGAGCGGGTGTACGTCCACGACGCCGTCTACGACGAGTTCGTCGGCAAGCTCACTGAGAAGGCGCGCGGGCTGCGGCCCGGAGAGGACCGGGCGGCCGCGTACGGGCCGATCACGATGCCCCGCCAGCTCGACGTCATCGAACGGCACATCAACGACGCGTTGGACAAGGGCGGCAGGGCCGTGGTCGGCGGCGCCGAGTCGGTGCGGCGGCCCTTCGTCGAGCCGGTCGTCCTCGTGGACGTGCCCGACGAGTCGGCCGCGGTCTGCGAGGAGACCTTCGGCCCGACCATCACCGTCACCAGGGTCGCGAGCATGGACGAGGCGGTGACCAAGGCGAACGCCACCGGCTACGGCCTGGCCAGTACGGTCTTTTCCGCGAGCAGGTCCCGTGCCATGGCCGTGGCCCGGCGGCTGCGTACCGGCATGACCTCCATCAACGCCGTGATCGCCTACGCCACCGTGCCCAGCTTGCCGTTCGGCGGGGTCGGCGAGTCCGGGTTCGGTCGGATCCATGGTGCCGACGGCCTGCGCGAGTTCGCCCGCGCCAAGGCCATCACTCGCCAGCGTTTCGCCCCGGCGGTCGACCTGACCACGTTCAAGCGAGAGGACTCGGCGCTGGCGCGCGCCCTGCAGCTGGTCACCATGCTGCATGCGAAACACTACAAACGATGACGAACGCGACAGCACGCTCTGCGTGCCCGAAGGCGCCGTGCGGCCGCTTAGGACGGGGTAGGCCCGGCCGGATGCGGAGATACTGAGCACCCGCGTGATCTGCGGGCCGAGGCGAGGCCGCGCGGCGCGCGCAAGGCGCGCGTTCAATGACGCCGCGCCCGCGTCCTCGACGTCGGGCGGGGTTTTTGTCGCGCACGGACGACCATACGCGCCGGGGGCCTCGTAGGGTCGGTCGGTGGGGCCTGTTTCACAGGCACGTCGCCGGGCCCGGCATGCCGACGCCCGGTGGCGCTGGGGACAGACCGGTGGAACAGGCCCCCAGCCATCCGGGTACCGCGGCGAATCACCTGAGGGCGCGTTCGGCGGCGACCACGTCGACGAGCCCGACTCCCTTGTCGGGGGATGTGGTGGAGGAGCCGGATCGCTCGTAGGGGGCGCCGTCGGCGTACTTGTGCGCCGACGTCTTGAGCGCCCGCTCGATCTGCCCCGGCGAGGCGCCGGGGGCGGCCTGGAAAAGCTGGGCGACGATGCCCGCGATATGCGGCGCGGCCATCGACGTGCCGCTCAGGTTGACGTACTCGCCGGTCAGGTCGCTGTCCGGGACGGCCGTCAGGCAGCCCTGCAGCGTCCACCGGCACGAGGAGAGGATTTTTACCCCGGGCGCGGAAATATCTGGATAGGTGGCGGCAAGTCCCTTCTTGCCGCGAGAGCTGAACTCGGCGATCTTCCCGGCCCGCGTGCCGGTGCCCAGGTCGTCGTACGCGGCGACGCTGATGACGCCGGGCGTCGGGTCCTGGCCGGGCGGGTTGCTGCGGTTCGCCGAGCCGTCACCGCCGTCGTTGCCGTTCGCCCACACGGTCACGATCCCCGCTTCGACCAGCTTGCGCTGGAACCGTACGATCGCGTCCTGCGGGTCGAAGTCGCCGCCGCCCGCCGGTCCCCACGAGTTGCTGACCACCTTGATCGGCGGGCACATCGCCGCGCCGCCCCCCGCGCCGCACGGCTTGGCGTGGTTGTGCAGTACCCAATCGAGCCCGTTCGCGACGTCATAGATGCTGATCACGACGTCGACCGACAGCGCGACGATCTTCGCGCCGGGAGCCGCGCCATGCATCGCCCTGCCATCGACGCGCACGTCACGACCGGCGATGATGCCCGCGACGTGAGTGCCGTGGCCGCCCTCGGCCAAGATGTCGGAGTCGTTTCCCGGTACGTCGAAGAAACACTCCGGACCCAGGGACACATGCGGGCAGATGCTTTTCAGGTTCGCCACGACGGCGCTCGAACCGTCCTTTTCCGTGAGGAACGGGTGCGTGCCGTCGACCCCGGTGTCGATCTCGGCGATGGAGACGCCGCGCCCGTCGAGCGCGTGTCCGTCGGCGCCGGTGAGCATCCGGCGGGCCGCGTCGCCGCGGGTGGCGACGTTCGACGTGACGTCGGTGTAGACCAGCGGCCGGTCGCCTTCGAGATAGATCACCCCCGGTTGCCGCGCCGCCGCCCGGATCCGGTCGGGCGGGCCGGACGCGACGGCCACACCGATGGCCTCCCATGTGCGCATGAGCCGCAACCCGGACGCGCGGGCGGCAAGGGCGGCGACCTGCGCGGACGTGCCATGCACCAACACCGTCATCGGAGCGGGCGGCCGCGAGACCGCTCCGGGCGCCGCCTGCTCGGCCGTGAGCCGGGCCGCCAGCCATTCCTGGATACGCGCGCCGGGGGGCGGCGCGGCGGCCGCCACCGGCGGTATAGAAGCGATCGTGAACCCGGCCACGACCGCGGTGATGATCGCTTTGCCGCGCATACCGTGAGTCCTCCTCGACGTACCGGGCGAAAAAAATGCCATGATCGCTACGCACGGTACACACGACATAGTCGCACGGTAACGGGATTCGGGCCGGGCATTGCCATTGTTCGCCGTGTCCCAATCGGGATCCGGACCGGCCCGGCTACGCCTCGGCCGCGTCCCGCGTCTCGGAAGCGTCCCGCGTCTCGGAAGCGTCCGGGGCCTCGGAAGCGTCCGGGGCCTCGGCCGTGCTCACCGGCCCGAGGGGCGTACGACCGCGTATGAGGTCCGCCGCACGTTCGGCGACCGCGATCGTGGGCGCGTTCGTGTTGCCCCGCGGCACCGCCGGCAGCACCGAGGCATCGACCACGCGCAGCCCTTCGATGCCGCGCACCCGCAGATCCGGGTCGCAGACGCCGAGCCCGTCGCCGCCCATCGCGCAGGTGCTCGTCGGGTGGTAGAGGGTCACCACGTCCCGCCGTACCCAGGCGCGCAGCGCGTCGTCGGAATCGATCTGCTCGCCGGGCGCGTACTCCCCGGCGGTGAGCTTGGCCAGCTTGCCCGCGTAGGAGATCTCCCGCGCCTGCCGTACGCCCGCGACGAGCACCTCGAGATCGGCCTCGTCGGTCAGGTACCCGGGATCGATGGCCGGCTTCCAGCGCGGATCGGCCGACCGCAGCGTGATCCGGCCGCGCGAGCCCACGGCCACGGCGGTGATGAGCACAGTGAACAGCCGGCGCGCCGGGTCGGTGAGGCCCTGGTCGATGTACGGCGTGGCCAGCACGTGATATTGCAGGTCAGGGGCCGGCAGGCCGTCCACTGTGCGGACGAAGCCGCCCGCCTCCGCCGCGTTGGACGCGTACGGCCCGCGCCCCAGTGACTGCCACAGCAGGAAGGTTCGGGAGTTGATGCCCTCCCACAGGCCTTTGGTGCTCGGGGCGTGCCACAGCGCGGCCACCGTCGGGTGATCCTGCAGCCCGCCGCCCACCTCGGGCGCGTCGAGCACGACATCGATGCCCAGCTCGCGTAGATGGTCGGCCGGGCCGATGCCCGACAGCATGAGCAGTTGCGGGCTGGCCACCGCGCCGCCCGACACGATGACCTCGCCGGTCGCCGCCGTCCGTTCTTCGCGGCCACGCCGCCGATAGCGTACACCCGTGGCGCGGCCGCCCCCGCCCGCACTCCCCTCGATCTCGATCTTGGTGACCAGCGCGTCGGTCTCCACCGTGAGGTTGGGCCGGTCGAGCGCCGGACGCAGGTAGGCGTCGGCGGTCGACCACCGCCGGCCGCGTCGCTGGGTGACCTGGTAGAAGCCGACGCCGTCCTGTTCGGCCCCGTTGCCGCCGTTGAAGTCGTTGTTGGCCGGCAGCCCGTAGGCCGTCGCCGCGTCCACCCAGGCCCGGCAGAGCGGATGCTTGTAGCGCAGATCCTCCACCCGCAGCGGGCCGTCGACCCCGTGGTCGGCCGACTCCCCTCGCTGCTGGTCTTCGGCCCGCAGGAAATAGGGCAGCAGGTCGTCATAGCCCCAGCCGGTGCACCCGTACTTGTCCCGCCAGGTGTCGTAGTCGTGCCGGTGCCCCCGGATGTAGATCATCGCGTTGGTCGACGAACTGCCGCCGAGCGTGCGGCCGCGCGGCCAATAGACGCTGCGGTCGGCCGCGGCCGGCTGCGGGGTCGTCGTGTAGTTCCAGTCGTACGGCCCCTTGAACAAGGTGGCGACCGTGACGGGGATGTGCAGCTCCGGCGCGTCGTCGGGCGGGCCGGCCTCAAGCAGCAACACCTTGATGTCCGGATCTTCGGTCAGCCGGGCGGCGAGCACGCACCCCGCGCTGCCCGCACCGACAACGATGTAGTCGTACACGGCCGCCTCCATGGTCTATGCGCCGTTCTTGGCGCGAGGTGTTCCGAGGGCCCATCGAAGGCCGGGAAGTATCCGCAAGAGTATCGAGCGCCAGAATCGGGTTCATCTGACACCGCGCGGTCAATTCGTGCAAACATCCTCTGAATGAGCGATGTGCGTACGTACCGGGGCCTCTCCGCTCAAGAGCGGTTGACCGACCGTAAGGAGCGGCTGCTGGCGGCCGCCCTCGAGCGGTTCGGCGGTCAGGGGTACTCCGCGACCACCATCGAGATGCTGTGCACCGACGCGAAGGTTTCCACGCGCGGGTTCTACGAGTGCTTCGACGGCCGCGAGTCGCTGTTGCGCGTTTTGTACGACCGGATCCTCGGCGAGAGCGGGCAGCGGGTGCGGCAAGCCTTGGATATGGCCGACGGGACTGTGGCGGGGCTGGTGCGCGCCGGGCTGACCGCCTACATCGGTTATATGACCGCGGACGAGCGGCGGGCCCGCATCGCCCACGTCGAGGTGCGCCGGGCGGGCGAGCCGCTGCACACCGCGCGACGGGCGGCCGTGCACGACTTCGCTGAAGTGATCGCCGGCCTGGCCGACGAGAACACCACGCTGACCGGCCTCGACGTTCGCAGGCTTTCGGTGGGTCTGGTCGGGGCCGTGCAAGAATTGCTGATCGACTGGGTACACTCGACGCCGCGGCCAAGCACCGAGGAGGTCGTCGCGACCGCGGAGTATCTCTTCCTCGCCGCTTTCCCGCAGCCGCGTTTCCCGCAGCCGCCGACGGCCGCTGCGCCCGGCGGGCCCCTGTGACCGCCGGGCGCGACCCCCCTGCGATCCAGCACTGCGATCTATTACGATGTGTACTGGACCGGCACCACAGTGTAGTCGGCTCCCTTCACCCCGTCTTCGGAACGAGCCAGGCGGGTCCGTAGGCTGACCACATGGCTGACGAGCGCAAAGACAATCCGGTGGTGCTGTCGCGGATCTACACCAAAACCGGCGACGACGGGACGACGGGTCTGGGCGACGGGAGCCGTACGGCCAAGACCGATCCGCGGCTCACCGCGTACGCCGACGTCGAGGAGGCGAACAGCGCGATCGGCGTGGCGTTGTCGATGGGGCGACTGCCGGACGGCATCGCCGCCGCGCTGCGCCGGATCCAAAACGAACTGTTCGACGTGGGCGCCGACCTCTGCGCGCCCGTCGTGCCGGATCCGCCGTACCCGCCGCTGCGGATCGACGAGTCGTACGTCACGCGGCTCGAGGAGGCCTGCGACACCTACAACGCCGATCTGGAGCCGCTGCGGAGCTTCATCCTGCCGGGCGGCGGGCCGGGCGCCGCGCTGCTGCACGTGGCGAGGACGGTCGTGCGGCGGGCTGAGCGATCCACGTGGGCGGCCATCGAGGCCCACGGCGACACGATCAACCCGCTCACCGCGCGTTACCTCAACCGACTGTCCGATCTGCTGTTCATCTTGTGCCGGGTGGCCAATGCCGACCACGGCGACATCCTGTGGAAACCCGGCGGCTAGGTCGACTCCGCAGGCGGCGCCTCCCTACCCGGGGGGTGTGCGTCATCCGCTCATGATCCGCGCCGCTGGGCGAAGGGGCTCATGAGCGGACTGGCAAGGCGCCCGGCGGAGCCGCTCCATGCTTTTCAGAGGTGTGCGGGCGGCGGAGCCCTCCGCAGGCGCGGACCCCGCGGGTCAGGTGATGTGATCGACAGGGAAGCCGGGCGGGGCCGCCTCGAGCCAGGCGAGGAAGCCGGTGAGCGCCGCGGCTCCCATCGCCAGCTCGACGGTCAGCGGGCCGTCCCGCAACTCGATCACGGCGGCCTCGAGCGGCAGACCGGACACCTCTCCCGCCTCGGGGCGACGCCGGTTGGACACAACGAGATCCCGGCGATGCAGGATGTGCCGGGGCCGGGCGCGGAAACCGAACATCTGGTGCCAGTACAGCTCGTCGCCCCGGTAGCGGCCGACGCCGAGCCGCCAAGAGCCCGTCGCCCCGCCCTCGGTCAGCGTGCGCAGACTGCACTCGATCGTGCCACCGTGGCGTTCGAGCAGCCAGCGGCGCACCAAGACCACGGCGAGCAGCAAGACCACGAGCAGGAAAACGGCGGCGAGCACGACGCCGACATCCAGCGCCAAGAGCCCGCCGTCGGCCGCTAGACCACGGCCTATACCCCCGCGGCTACCCACTCATCGCCCCCGGCCGAGGCCACTTTGGCTACCTGAATCTCTTGGCCACCTTATTGCTCGCGTCGCCGGCCACCTTATTCCTCCACGCCGGCGGCCTGCAGGCGGGCCCGTGCCCGCCGTTCGGCCGCCGCCGCCTGCTCGTCGCGCTCGCCCTCGCCCGCCTGCCGCAGCGCCTCGCGGGCGGCGGAGACGTCGATCTCCGTGCCCAGCTCGGCCTGCTCGGCGAGCACGGAGACCTCGTCGTTCGCGACGGACAAGAACCCACTGCCGACCATGGCGAGGATCGGATCGGCCCCGCCGGTGGGCGTGATCTTCACGATGCTGCCATCGAGAAGGACGCCGAGCACCGGCGAGTGCCCGGGCAGAATGCCGATCTCGCCTTCCAGGGTCCGGGCGACCACGAACTCGGCCTCGCCCGACCAGACCTCTCGCTCTGGGGACACCAGGGCGACGCGCAGCTCAGCCACGGTTACTTCTCCAGCTCCTTGGCCTTCCGCTCGACGTCCTCGACGCCGCCGCACATGAAGAACGCCTGCTCGGGGATGTGGTCGTACTTGCCTTCCGCGATCGCCTTGAACGAGGCGATCGTCTCCTCCAGCGGCACCGTGACGCCCACCTGGCCGGTGAAGGCCTCGGCCATGTACATCGGGTGGGACAAGAACCGCTCGATGCGCCGCGCCCGGTACACGGTGATCTTGTCCTCTTCGGAGAGCTCGTCGATGCCGAGGAGGGCGATGATGTCCTGCAGCTCCTTGTACTTTTGCAGGATCCGGATGACCTCCTGGGCGACCTCGTAGTGCTCCTTGCCGAGGATGGTCGGGTCCATGATCCGCGACGTGGAGTCGAGCGGGTCGACCGCCGGATAGATGCCCTTTTCTGTGATGGCCCGCGACAGCACCGTCGTCGCGTCGAGGTGGGCGAACGTGGTGTGCGGCGCCGGGTCGGTGATGTCGTCGGCGGGCACGTAGATCGCCTGCATCGAGGTGACCGAGTTGCCGCGCAACGAGGTGATCCGCTCCTGCAGCACGCCCATCTCGTCGGCCAGCGTCGGCTGGTAGCCCACCGCGGACGGCATCCGGCCGAGCAGGGTGGAGACCTCGGAACCGGCCTGGGTGAACCGGAAGATGTTGTCGATGAACAGCAGCACGTCCTGGTTCTGCACATCGCGGAAGTACTCGGCCATGGTCAGCGCGGACAGGCCGACCCGCAGCCGGGTGCCGGGGGGCTCGTCCATCTGCCCGAAGACCAGGGCGGTGTCCTTGAGGACGTTCGCCTCCTTCATCTCCAGGATCAGGTCGGTGCCCTCACGGGTGCGCTCGCCGACGCCGGCGAACACCGAAGTGCCCTTGTGGTTGCGGGCCACTCGCGTGATCATCTCCTGGATCAGCACCGTCTTGCCGACGCCCGCGCCGCCGAACAAGCCGATCTTGCCGCCTCGCACGTACGGGGTCAGCAGGTCGATGATCTTGATGCCGGTCTCAAGGATCTCGGTCTTGGGCTCGAGCTGGTCGAAAGCCGGCGCGTGCCGGTGGATCCCCCAGCGCTCGTCGGCCTTGATCGACGCGTTCGGCACGTCGAGCGCGTCGCCGAGCGCGTTGAACACATGCCCCTTGACGCCGTCGCCGACGGGGACGGTGATGGCCGAGCCGGTGTCGACGACCGGCGCGCCGCGCACCAGCCCGTCGGTGGGCTGCAGCGCGACGGCGCGGACCATGTTGTCGCCGATGTGCTGGGCGACCTCGAAGGTCAGCGTCCTGGTCTCCCCGCCGAGGGTGACCTCCACCGTCAGGGCGTTGTAGATCTCGGGCATCGTCTCGACGGAGAACTCGACGTCGACGACCGCACCGGTGATGCGGGCGACGCGACCGGTGGCCGTCGCGGTGTCCAAAGTCTCTGCAGTCATGGTGGTTCTCATTCACTCCCCGCGGAGGCCTCGGCGAGCGCGTTGGCCCCGCCGACGATCTCGCTGATTTCCTGGGTGATCTCTGCCTGCCGTGCCTGGTTGGCCACTCGTGTCAGGGTTTCGACCAGCTCATTGGCGTTGTCGGTGGCGGACTTCATCGCCCGCCGGCGCTGTGCGTGCTCCGATGCCGCCGCCTGGAGCAGCATGTGCCAAATCCGGCTTTCGATGTAGTTCGGCAGGAGGGCGTCGAGCACCCGCTCGGGCTCCGGCTCGAACTCATACAGCGGCAGCGCCCCCATCTCCTCCTCGGCCGGGGCCGCCTCGGCCTCCTCGATCTCCAGCGGCAGCAGGCGCCGCACCTCCACCCGCTGGGTGAGCATCGAGGCGAACTCGGTGTAGACGACGTGGATCTCGGCCACCCCGCCATCCGCCTCCGGCTTGCCGAAGTCCTCTACCAAGACCCGGCCGATGTCTTCGGCGTTCTCAAAGCGCGGGTTGTCGCTGAAGCCGTACCATTCGTGCGCGACGTCCCGCTGCCGGAAGCGGTACCAGGCGATCCCCTTGCGGCCGACGATGTACGGAACCGGCTGCTTGCCCTCCTCGCGCAGCAGCGACATCAGCCCTTCGGCCTCGCGGATGACGTTGCTGTTGTAGCCGCCGCAAAAGCCGCGGTCGCTGGTGATGAGCAGGACCGCCGCGCGCCTGGTGTCGGTGCGCTCGGTGAGCAGTGGGTGGCTGATCCCGACGTTATAGCTGATCAGGGCGGAGATGGCCCGGGTGATCTGCCGGGCGTATGGGCCCGAGGCCCGCACCCGCTGCTGTGCTTTGATGATCCGCGACGAGGCGATGAGCTCCTGCGCGCGGGTGATCTTGGAGATCGACCTGACCGTGCTGGCCCGCTGCCGGATCCGTCGAAGCTGGGCGCCCATCCGCTATTGCTTCCTCACCCGAGTGATCTTCTCCTGCTCGACCTGCTCTTCGTCGATGGCCGCGGCCTCCTGCTCCTGCAGGTAGCCGCCCGCCGACGTCTCGAAGCCCTTCTTGAACTCCGCGATGGCATCCCTGAGCGAGGTCTCAGCGTCGTCGCTGAGCTGTCCGGTCTCGCGGATCCCGGCGAGGACGCCGCCGTGACCGCGCCTGATGAAGTCGATCAGCTCGGACTCGAACCGTCCGATGTCCTCCACCGGCACCTCGTCCAGCTCGCCGTTGGTGGCCGCCCACAGCGACACAACCTGGTGCTCCACCGGGAACGGGCTGTTTTGTCGCTGCTTGAGCAGCTCCACGAGGCGCTCGCCGCGGTCCAGCTGGGCGCGCGACGCGGCGTCGAGGTCGGAGGCGAACGCGGCGAACGCCTCCAGGTCGCGGTACTGCGACAGGAACAGCTTCAGGTTGCTGGTGGCCTTGCGCATCGCCTTGATCATCGCGGCGCCGCCGACGCGGGAGACCGAGACGCCGACGTTGATCGCCGGCCGGACGCCCTGGTTGAACAGGTCGGTCTCGAAGAAGCACTGGCCATCGGTGATGGAGATGACGTTCGTCGGGATGTAGGCGGAGATGTCGTTGCCCTTGGTCTCGATGATCGGCAACCCCGTCATCGAGCCGCCGCCCATGTCGTCCGACAGCTTCGCGCACCGCTCGAGCAGCCGCGAGTGCAGGTAGAACACGTCGCCCGGGTACGCCTCGCGGCCCGGCGGACGGCGCAGCAGCAGCGAGATCGCCCGATAGGACTCCGCCTGCTTGGACAGGTCGTCGAAGATGATCAGGACGTGCTTGCCCTGGTACATCCAGTGCTGCCCGATGGCCGAGCCGGTGTAGGGCGCGAGCCACTTGTAGCCGGCCGGGTCGGACGCGGGGGCCGCGACGATCGTCGTGTACTCCAGCGCGCCCGCCTGCTCCAGCGACGACCGGATGCCGGCGATCGTGGAGCCCTTCTGGCCGATCGCGACGTAGATGCAGCGCACCTGCTGCTTCGGGTCGCCGGTGGCCCAGT
>CALAED010000785.1 GCA_937891035.1 uncultured Thermomonosporaceae bacterium
CGGCGGGCGCGGGCTCCCCGCCGAGCTGTCCGCCGTGGCCGTGCCAGGTCTCGCCGAGGACGACGTCGCCGTACTGGCCCGCATGCTGGCCGGGCCCGGCGCGGACCCGTCGCTGGTCCGCGAATGCCACCGGGCGACGAACGGCAACGCCTTTCTCGTCACCGAGCTGCTTCGTGCCGCGATGACCGATGCCGCCGGGGGAGACCTGTCGCAGCCGGACCGCGTACCCCAGCGGATCGTGCGCTGGGTGACCTCCCGGATGGGGCCGCTGTCGCCGGCGGCGCCGCGGCTGGCGCGGGCGATCGTCATACTCGGCGAGCACGCCGAGCCGCCCCTCGTCGCCGAACTGGCCGGGCTCGACATGGCTTCGGCGGCCGCTGCCGCCGAAGCGCTCACCGACGCCGACTTCCTTGTGGCGGCCGAAGGCCGACTCAGCTTCGCCCACACCATCGTGCGGAGCGCGGTTGACCAGCTGATCCCCCCGGCGGCGCGCCGGGTCGCGCATGCCAAGGCCGCGACGCTCCTGCACGAGGTCGCCGCCCCGGCCCAAGCGGTGGCCGCGCGGTTGCTGGTGGCCGACCCCCTCGGCCGGCGCTGGGCGGCGGAGACGCTGCGGTCCGCCGCGGCGGCCGCGCCAGGCGGGCGCGCCGTCGCCGCCCGCTACCTGCGGCGGGCGCTGCGCGAGCCGGTGGACAGCGAGCTGCGCGCCGAGCTGCTCGCCGAGCTCGGCCATGTGGAGCTGCACTCCGCGGCAGAGCCGGACCCGCGGCCGCGGCTCGGCGCGGCCGTCGACCACCTGTCGGCGGCCTACGAAGGCGCCAGGGACGCGCCGTTGCTCGCCCGGGTCGCCGAGGACCTGGCCATCGCCCACTACCTCGACTGCGCTCCTGGCCAGGCGATCAGAGTGCTCGACCGGACCGCGGCCGGTCCGGCCGCCGGGCACGAAGATCTCGTGGACCGGCTCGCCGCGCTCGCCCTGGCGATGGCAGGGCCGAACGCCGCCCCGGCACACATCGAACGGCTTGACCGCCTGCGCGCCGCGGCCACCCATGACCCCGACCTCGCGATCATGATCGCCGCCTTCAACGCGGGCCGGGCGGCGCTCGCCGGCCGGCCGGACGAGGCGGTGATCCAGGCGCGCCGGGTCGCCGCCGCCGGTCGGCCGCGCACGCCGCGCCGGCTGCTCGACCACGCCACCGCCGCCGGCGTGTTGTGCTGCGCGGACGTGCTCGGGCCCGCCGCCCGGTGCGCGACGGCCATGATCGCGCAGGGTGACGGCGCCGGGCCGGCCGGCTTCGCGGTGCTCGGACACATGCTGGCCGCCCGGGTGGCCTACCTGGAGGGCCGCCTCGACGACGCGATCGACGAGGCCAGGATCGCCGGGGGTCTCCAGTTCGCGGTCAACGGCCGGGCGCACGCCGGCGCGCGGGCGTGGGAGCTGGCGGCCCTCCTGGTCAAAGGCGACCTGAACGCGTCGGCGGCCATCCTCACCGGGGCCGGTCTGCTGGGCGAACGCGGGACCGCGCCGCCCTGGGCGCGGGACTCGGCCGGCGCCGCCGGCGGCACCGGCGGCACCGGCGATGCCGGCGACGTGGGCGGCGGCGGCCGAGACGGTGATGGCGGCGCCGTCGAGGCCTTCATCGACGCGCATTTCCTCGGTGCCCGAGGTCTGCTCAACGAGCTACGCGGTGACCACGAGGCGGCGCTCGCCGACCACATCGAGTGCGGGCGGCGGCTGACCGACGCCGGCATCGTCAACCCCGCCTTCGTGCCGTGGCGATCGCGCGCCGCGCGCGTGTCGCACCGCCTCGGCCGCGGAGAGGCCGCCCTGCGGCTGGCGGGCGAAGAGGTCGCCCTGGCTCGGCGCTGGGGTACGCCGCGCGCGGTCGGCGTCGCGCTGCGCGCGCTCGGCGTCGCCGCCGGCGGCGCGGACGGTCTTTCGCTGCTCGAGGAGTCGGTCGCGCTGCTGGCGCGTTCCCCGGCCCGCGTCGAACACGCCTTCGCGCTGTACGACTTGGGCAGGGCGCTCGGCGAGTCGGGGCGGCGCGCGGAGGCCCGTCCGCTGCTGCACGAATCGTACCGCCTGGCCGCTGGATGCGGCGCGCGGCCGCTCGCCGAGCGGTGCGCCGCCGAGATCAAACGCGTCGGCGGGCGCCGGCCGCGCGCGCTGATCGCCGGACCGGCGGCGCTGACCGCGCAGGAGCGGCGGATCGCCGAACGCGCCGTCGCCGGTGCCACCAACCGCGAGATCGCCGAAGAGCTCTTTCTCACCCTGCGCACCGTAGAAGCCCACCTCACCGGCGTGTATCGCAAGCTCGGCATCACCGGCCGCGCCCAGCTCGCCGCCCGGCTCACCGGCTGATCACCTGCCGGCCCGTCACCCTCCGGCGTAGATCGATCGCGGCTATCAGCCACAACTGGTAGCGGACCGACCCCGTTGTGCATGAAGATCCTTACGGAGGGTGTGTGCTGTGGCGGAGGAGTATTTCGGTGCCGGGCCCGAGTCCGGGCAAACGGTCAGGTGGAAGGCGCGACGCAGGCCGTACACGGTCCGTGTGAAGATGGTCGACCTGCTCAGCGCGCCCAGCGTGATGACGGTGTGCGCCGTGGCCGGCCTGGCCGCCGGCGGCGTCGCCCTCGCCATCCCGCCGCCGCCGGTCTTCGTCGCGATCGTGGTGCTCGTGCCCCTGGTTGTCGGGCTCTTCTTGTTCTCCCGCCGCCCGGCCGTCTTCGAGGTGAACGGGCGTGGGCTGCGGTTCGGCGTGGGCGGCATCACCGGACGGCTCATGCGACGGGACGTCTGGTTCCCCGGCCACGGCCGGCCGGTGCTCGTCCGCTGGCAGTCCATCCGCGACGTGGTCATCGCCTCGGCCCCGGCCACCGGCGACTCGCGGGTGGCCGCCGAGGTCGGCGTCATCGTCAACGAGGGCGTCAAGGTGCCACCCGGCTGGGGCATGCGGGCCGCGTCGGCCGAGGTCGCCGGGGACCGCCCCACCCCGATGCGCTGCCCGTACTGGCAGCGCTTCCCGCCCGGCAAGATCGATCTCGACGAGCTCACCGGCGCCCTCGCCGACTTCGCCCAGGTCGAGCCGATCCGGCCGGATCCGCGCCCCGAGCCCTACCACATGTTCGCCGTCCGTCGGCTGACCGGCCTCGGCGCCGCCCTCGGCCTGCTCGCCTGGGCGGCGGCCATCGCCGTCCGGCTGCTCGGCGGTGACGGCGGCACTGACGTGTTCGCGGCGCCGCTGCTCGCGCTCGGCGGCGTCGGCCTCGGGCTCACCGGGGTGCGGCGCGACAGGCGGCTGCTGTCCATCGACGACGGCGGGCTGCGCTTCGGCCGTCCCATCGCGTTCGTGCCGTGGGCGCACATCCAGCGCGTCGTCGTCGACGACGGGCGGCCGCCGGAGCCCGTGACGCTGGCGTTGCGGCTCGGGCCGGAAAGCAGGCTGCCGCGGCTGTACGAGCGACGGCTCGCGGGCGTCGATCCCGTGGCGCTGGCGACCGGGCTGAGCGCCTGGCTGCCGGGCCGGATCCGGTTGATCCGTGCGCTGCGTGGGTGATCCGCCCGTTCGATCGC
The DNA here is from genome assembly GCA_937891035.1 of uncultured Thermomonosporaceae bacterium. GTDB lineage: Bacteria > Actinomycetota > Actinomycetes > Streptosporangiales > Streptosporangiaceae > CALAED01. The sequence goes on from CALAED010000785.1 coordinate 3,578, forward strand.
CCCGGCGAAGTGAGAGTTCGGACGCACCGGGCAGGCATTAGGTTGAAGTAAATGAACGCGCCGGCCCCCGGGCGGGTGCGCCCGGGCGACCGATCGAGGAGGCAGCGCAGACCATGGCACGGGTCACGCATGATGAAATCGACCGGCTGGTCGACGGTGATCATCACGACCCCCACGGAGTGCTCGGGGCCCACCCCGGTCGCGACGGTGTCGCGATCCGTGCGCTGCGGCCGCTCGCCGAAACCGTCGATGTGGTGCTTCCCAGCGGCGACCGGCACCCGCTTCGCCACGTGCACCGCGGCGTCTTCGCCGGCACTTTGCCCGCCGGTGCGTCGCTGTCCGCCCCGGCGTCCGACGAGCCGCCGCTCGCGGTCCCCGACTACCGGCTCGCCGTGACCTACAAGGAGGGCCCCGAGCTGGTGCAGGACGACCCGTACCGCCATCTGCCCTCGCTCGGCGAGCTCGACCTGCACCTGATCGGCGAAGGGCGGCACGAGGAGCTGTGGAAGGCGCTCGGCGCACGCGTGCGGACCTACGCCTCAGCGTTCGGCCCGGTCACCGGCACGAGCTTCGCGGTGTGGGCGCCCAACGCGCGCGGCATCCGCGTCATCGGGGATTTCAATCACTGGGACGGCACCGCGCACCCGATGCGCTCGCTCGGCGGTTCGGGGGTGTGGGAGCTATTCGTGCCCGGCGTCGGCGACGGCACGCACTACAAGTACGAGATCCTCGGCGCGGACGGCCGGTGGCGACGCAAGGCCGACCCCATGGCCCGGGCGACCGAGGAGCCCCCCAAGACGGCCTCGCGCGTCTTCACCTCCCGGCATCAGTGGGCCGATGCCGAGTGGATGGACGAGCGCAAGGGCCGCGAATGGGTGCATGAGCCGATGAGCGTGTACGAGGTGCACCTCGGCTCGTGGCGGCAGGGCCTCGGCTATCGGCAGCTGGCCGATGAACTGGTCGACTACGTGCGTGACCTGGGTTTCACGCACGTTGAGTTCCTGCCGCCCGCCGAGCATCCCTTCGGCGGCTCCTGGGGCTATCAGGTGACGTCCTACTTCGCGCCGACGTCGCGGTTCGGCAGCCCGGACGACTTCAAGTACCTCGTCGACCGGCTCCACCAGGCCGGCGTCGGCGTACTCATCGACTGGGTGCCCGCCCACTTCCCGAAGGACGAGTGGGCGCTCGCGCGTTTCGACGGCACGGCGCTGTACGAGCACGCCGACCCGCGACGCGGTGAGCACCCCGACTGGGGCACGCTGGTCTTCGACTTCGGCCGCTCCGAGGTGCGCAATTTCCTGGTCGCCAACGCCTGCTACTGGCTGGAGGAATTTCACATCGACGGGCTGCGCGTCGACGCGGTCGCCTCGATGCTCTACCTCGACTACTCTCGCCAGGCCGGCCAGTGGACCCCGAACATCTACGGCGGCCGCGAGAACCTCGAGGCCATCTCGCTTCTTCAGGAGATGAACGCCACCGCCTACAAGCGCAACCCGGGGATCGTGACGATCGCTGAGGAGTCCACCGCCTGGCCCGGCGTCTCCCGGCCCACCCACCTCGGCGGCCTCGGCTTCGGCTTCAAGTGGGACATGGGCTGGATGCACGACACGCTCGACTACCTCAAGCATGACGCGATCTTCCGGCAGTACCACCACGGCGAGATCACCTTCTCGATGGTCTACGCCTACACCGAGAACTACGTACTGCCGCTCTCCCACGACGAGGTCGTCCACCAAAAGGGCTCGCTGCTAGGAAAGATGCCCGGCGACACCTGGCAGAAGTTCGCCAACCTGCGCGCTCTGCTCGCCTTCATGTGGGCGCATCCAGGCAAACAGCTGCTGTTCATGGGGGGCGAGTTCGGCCAAGGCGGCGAGTGGGCCGAGCACCGTTCGCTTGACTGGTGGCTGCTCGACGACCCCGACGGCGATGGCGCCTACCACATCGGCGTCCAGCGGCTGGTGCGCGACCTCAACCGGACCTACCGCGACACGGCCGCGCTGTGGGCACTCGACGCCGACCCGCACGGCTTCCAGTGGATCGACGCCAACGACGCCGCCGGCAACGTGATGTCGTTCCTGCGCTGTTCGCCTGGCGAGTCCATGCTGGCCTGTGTGGTCAACTTCGCCGGCATGCCGCATGAGGACTACCGCCTCGGGCTGCCCCGTACCGGCACTTGGCGCGAGGTGCTCAACACCGACGCGTTCGACTACGGCGGCAGCGGGGTCGGCAACCTGGGCAGTGTCACCGCCGACGACCGGCCCTGGCACTCCATGCCCGCGTCGGCCACCCTGCGCGTGCCCCCGCTCGGCGCCGTCTGGCTCACCCCGGAGTGATCATAGGTCGATGGCGTAGTCGAGGACGACGCGGTCGGCGGGGATGACGATGTCGCGGCAGACCTCGAGGACGCGTTCGCCAGACAGCATGCGGCGGGTGATGGTGAGCACCGGGACGCCGGCGGCCAGCCGCAGGGTCTCGGTCTCCTCCGGGGTGGGCATCCTGGACCGGACGGCCTCTTCGACCCGGGTGGCGGGGTGGCCGAGGTAGGCGAGCTGCGCCGGGGTGCCGCCCGGCCACGGCTCACGCCCAGGGTCGGCCACCGGCGTGCCGGCGACGAAGTCCCACGGAAGGTAGTTGATCGAGATCTGCTGCGGGTCGCCGCGGGCGTAGAAGACGAAATGGCGGCGCAGCAGCGGCGTGCCGGGCGGTAGGTCGAACAGCGAGGCCAGCTCACCGTCGGCGCGGACCTTGGCGTAGACCTTGTCGAGGCGGTACTCCTTCCACGTGATCCGCTGGTCCTGGGTGAATGAGGTGGCCGGCGCGACCAGCGGCCGGGTCTCGAGCCGATACCGGTCCATGGCCACTCGCCGTACGGGCGGATGCACCCTGACGACGGTGCCGCCACCGCGCCGGGTCTCGATCAGGCCCTCGCCGCGCAGCACCGAGATCGCGTGCCGGATGACGATATCGGAGACGCCATGGGTCGCGGCCAAGGTCGCCATCGTCGGCAGCCGGCCGCCGGCCGGATAGACCCCGGCGCGAATGTGCTCGCGGAGCTCGTCGGCGATGCGGAGGTATGCGGGCCTGCCGTCCACTCTCGCCACCCCTCCCGGATCCGCGGAAGCCACGATCCCCTTACGGACAGCTTGACGCCTATCGCCTTGTGTATCACTTTCGTATACAGAAGGGCAGCGGTAGGAGAGAGGCGGCTTGAATGGTGGACTTCGCGAACATGAAGGCTGCCATCGAAAGTGAGTTCCCCGGGTGGCTGGTCTGGCGCAGCGACGCCGGCCGCTGGTACGCCACTCGCACGGGAGATCTCACGGATGCCCAGCTCCAGGCCGGATACGCGATGACCGTAACCGCCGACGACTCCACGGGGCTGCGTGAACTGCTTCGCGATCAGCAGGACAAAGATGCCGGTGGGAGCCTATGAAACGCGGGCGGGACGGCCGGCCGGCGGAGCGGCCGGTGTCTGGCCCGGTCGCCGGGCCGTAGTCGCCGCCGTCGTTCGTCATCGGCCGCTGCCTCAGGTCAAGATCTCCGCGTGTCCATGTGATCCTCTCTGTTCGGTGATGAATCCGTATTTGCTCGGTTAGGGCGCTCGCGCGCGGCGACGGAACCGGCGAACCTGGCCGATTGGTTCCGCTTCTAATCAGGTGTCGGCCGCCGGAGGGTGTCCGGCTCCGGCCTGGCCGCACATCCCTGGAGGACTCGGTGATCCGCCATTCGCGGGCTACGGTGACACGCGTGACGCTGTTCAGCGGCCGGCGCGGACGACATGGCCGGCGTGGACCGCACTGGTCGCTCGTCGCGCTGTGCGCCGCCCTGGCCGGTGTGCTGGCGGCGGTCGGCGTGCTGTTGGTCAGCGGCTGGCGTCCCGGGTCGTCGGCGAGCACGACGGCACCGGGCCCGCCCGGCGCGGCGAGCGGCCCGGGTGCGGCGAGCGGTCCGCCGGTGTCCACGGTGGGCGCCGGCGCGCCGAAGGACTGGCCGAGCTGGGGGTTCACGCACACCCAATACAGCGCCGACCGCGGTGACCCGCGGGCGCTCGCGGCCGCCCAGACCGCGATCGCCCGCCAATCGCTCCCGCAGGGCCAGGCCCTGATGGGCTGGGGAGCCGACAACCCCGAGCCGGCTCCGGGGCGGTTCGACTTCGCCGGCCTCGACTCGCGCGTCGACCTGATCCGGCGCACCCGCGGCACGCCCGTCCTCACGCTGTGTTGCGCGCCGGACTGGATGAAGGGCGGCGTCCCCGGCCGTACCGATTGGTCGCGCCTTGAGGACGCGCCCAGCCGCAAGCACTTCCGCGACTTCGCGGCGCTCGCGGCGCGCGTTGCCGAACGCTACCCAGACGTGAAGTACTACGTGGTGTGGAACGAGTTCAAGGGCTTTTACAACAACACCCTCAACCGCTGGGACTACGAGCGATATACCGAGCTGTACAACCATGTCTATGCCGCACTAAAAGCTGTAAATCCTGAAATCAAGGTCGGCGGTCCGTACATGGTGATGAACAGCTACTCGCCGGTGCGCCGGTCCACGCCGGTCACCGGGCCATGGGGGAGCGTCGACCAACGCGCGCTCGACGCGATCACCTATTGGCTCAAGCACAAGCGCGGCGCCGACTTCATGGTGGTTGACGGCGCCACGGCATCCGAGGACCGAGGGCTGGTCCCCGACCCGTTCACCGCCCTCGGCAAGTTTTCCGCCATCACCAGATGGCTGCGTGCCCGCGCCGACAGCCTCCCCGTGTGGTGGGCCGAGTGGTACGTCGAGCCGGAGAATTCCGGCTGGACCGACGAGCAGCGCCACGCCGTCCAGGCCGCGGCGCTGATGGAGTTCGCCCGCAGCGGCACGGCCACGGCCATGTATTGGAATCCCGCGAGGCCTGGCGCAGAGTGCGCAGGGTGCCTGTGGACGAGCACGCTGCTCGGCCCCGGCGACGGTCGTGCCACCCCGACGCTGGAGTTGCTGCAGTCGTTCGCCCGTTGGTTCCCGCCCGGCACCGGTCTGCTCGACGTGGGGGCGTCGGATCCGGCGGTCCGGGTGCTGGCGGGGCGGCACAAGGCCATCGTCGTCAACACCGCGGACCACCCGGTGCGCGCGACGGTGGACGGCAAGGGCGTGGACCTCGACTCATACGAGGTCCGCTGGATCGATCGCTGATCCGGTCAGCTCATCAGCTTGGGGGCGTTACCTGGGGGGAAACGCCGGGGGGAGACATCGTGACCATCGACTCTGCCATTTCCGACATCGACCTCGTCGATATGGAGTTCTGGGACCGGCCGCCGGAGCGGCGGCTGGCCGACTTCGCCCGGTTGCGGGCGCACGGCGAACCGGTGTATTTCGCCGAGCCGCGCATCCCTTTGGTCCGCGCCGGCAAGGGCTTTTACGCGCTGGTCCGGCACGCCGACGTGGTCGAGGCCAGCCGCAACGCCAAGATCTTCAGCAGCGAGCCGGCGGCGACCTCCCCCGAGCCGCCGCCGGTGGTGGCGAAGCTGTTCGGCACCCCCATGGTCAACATGGACGACCCGCGGCACGCCCGGCTGCGCCGCATCGTGGCAGGTGCCTTCACCCCCAAGATGCTGAGCAAGATCGAAAGCGACATCCGGTCCACGGCCACCGCGATCGTCGACGAAGTGCTTGCTCGCGGGGCGCGCGACTTCGTCTCCCAGGTCGCCGCGCGGCTGCCGATCAACGTGATCTGTCGCATGATGGGCATCCCCGAGCGCATGCGGCCGTACGTCCTCGAGCGCGTCGACATCATGACGACCTACTCGGGGGTGCGTGGCTCGCTCGCGGGCCAGCGCACGCTGCGGCTGCTGGGCGGCAACCTCAAGGCGATCGTCGACCTGCACCGCCTGGTGGCCCGTCTTGGCCGCCGGCGGCTGCAGGTGCCGTCAGACGACCTGATCTCGGCGCTGGTGAACGCGAACATCGACGGCGAGCGGCTGACGGTCAAGGAGGTCGGATCGTTCTTCGATCTGCTGCTCGTGGCGGGCAACGTGACCACCCGCAACGCGCTGGCCCACGGCATTCGACTGTTCACCGAAAATCCGGACCAGCGTGAGCTGCTGCTGTCCGACTACGACGCCCACATCGGCGGGGCGATCGACGAGATCGTCAGGTACGTCTCGCCGATCATCCAGTTCCGCCGCACCCTCACCCAGGACCATGAGCTGAACGGCCACCGGCTGCGGGCCGGCGACAAGGTCGTGCTGTTCTATCCGGCGGCCAACCGCGATCCCGAGGTGTTCAAGAACCCCGACGCCTTCGACATCACGCGGCACCCGAACCCGCATGTGGGCTTCGGCGCTCCGGGACCGCACCTCTGCCTGGGCGCCAACCTCGCCAGGATGGAGCTGCGGATCATGTTCAAGGAGCTGTTCACCCGGCTGCCGGGCATCCGTACGGTCGGCCCGCCCGACCTGCTGTTGTCCAACTTCGACAATGGCGTGACGCGGCAGCGCTTCACGTTTTGAGCGGCCGGTTGAGAGGATGGCCGGGTGCGGCCCCATGAAAGAGACGGTGGCGACTACGCCGCCCACGGCGCGCCCGGCTGGCCGGGTTGGGGGCCGGCGTCCGGCCAGGGCGCATCGCCCGCCGACACCGAGCCGCCCGCCGATCCCGCCGCTCCCGACCCGCGGCTGGGCGTCTTCATCATCGTGACGGCGGCGCTGCTGGTCATCGCGGCCTTTCTGCCGTGGGCCGAGGCGACGCCGAACGTGCCCGACCTCGGGCTGCTGCCCGGTGGCTCGGACGAGCCGCTCGGCACCCGCGACTACATGGGAGTGCACGGATTCCCCGGTATGTCCGTGCTCATCGCCGCCTTGGCCGCCGGGCTGCTCGGCGGGGCGGGTGCTGTGCTGGGCCGGCGCCTGGCCGCCTTCGCCGCCATTCCCGCCCTCGTCATGTTGGCAGGCCTGACGATGTTCGCCGCCTGGGGGCACCACGAGGTGGTGGACTCGGTCTACGGCGACACGTTGCGCCGGCTGCCGCCGCCGCTAGGTCAGCTGCTGCGCAGCACCATGGAGACCTCACTCGGCTTCGGCTGGTGGCTCAGCCTCGCGCTGGCCCTCATCATGCTGGGCGCGGGGATCGTCAGCCTCGGCCGCGTCCCGCAGACTTCCGCGCACTGACCACCCAAGCGCCCGCCGCCGGCCGCTACTCCTCGTAGATCCAGGCGTCTTCGTCCGCTTGGGGGTGGCGCCGCTCGCCGGGTTTGGCGGCGGCGATCGGGACGGAGGGCTCGGGGCGTGGGGCGGCGGGGACCGCCGGGGACGGAGGCGTACGCGGGCGCCGGGCCAGCGCGATGGCGAGCAGCGCCGCACAGAGCACGCCGACGGCGATCAGGCCGCCGCGCGGCGTCCACCACTTGGCCGCGAGCATGACCTCGGCCACGATGCCGATCAGCGCGATGCCACCGGCGATCGAGACCACGGCGCGGGCGGCGGGGTCAAGTCCCGGCAGCAGCTGCGCGACGCAGACCGCCGGGGTGACCAGGAGGTACAGCAAGGTGAACAACGTCCGTCCCGGATAGTGGATGCCCGCGACGGTGAGCGCGGCCCCGAAGGTCCCCAGCCACGCGAGCGTGGCCGGCACCCGGTCCGCCGACAGTTGTCTCATGCCTCTCCTCGTGCCATTAGATCCCGTGGCCCACGCGATCGAGCTGCCGCATGATGAACTCGGCTGGCACGCCCAGCGCCACCATGATGGCGAGGACGGCCCGCGGATCGAGCGGCCGGCGCGTCATCGTCTTGGCGGCCCAGCGCAGCCCCGAGCCGCGGGCGCCGCGGGTGGCCTCGGCGAAGGCGACCTTGCCCGCCCAGTGCGCGTAGCCGGCGGCCGTGAACTCGGGGTAGCGGCGTAGCAGCCACTGCCCGGCGGCGGAGATCGTCGGCGCGTTCTTGACCACACCGAAGTAGGACGCCTTGTGCCACCTGATCGCCACCCCGATCATCTGCAGATTCCGGATCGGGGTACGGGCCGAGGCGCGCAGCAACAGCTCGTAGTCTTCGCCGTAGCTGCCGGGGATCGTCTCGTCGAACAGGCCGAAGCCGTCGACCATGGCGGCCCGGCGGACGACGAAGCCCGACGGATGCAGCTGCGGCAGGTGCCCCTTCAGCAGGTCGCCGTGGCGGACCAGGCGCCGCTTGAGCGGCCGGTCGGCGGACATCGTGTCGTTGAACAGCCGCAGCCCGCAGGTCACGAACTCGGCCGCCGGGTCGTCGCGCAGCACGGCGGCCTGGGCGCGCAGCTTGCCGGGCAGCCACAGGTCGGTGTCGTCGCAGCAGGCGACCAGCTCGGTCCGCGCGGCCAGGACGCCGGTGTTGCGGGCCCCGGCCGCGCCCGGGGTGCGCCCGTTGGAGATGGCGAGCACCTCGCGCCCTGGCTTGTCGCTGGCGACGTCGTCGTCGGGCTCGCTCTGGTCGAAGACGACGACCGAACGCAGCTCGCCGGGGTAGTCGTGGTCACGGATCGAGCCGAGCGTCTCGCGGAGCAGCTCGGGACGGTCACGCGTCGGGATGACGACGGTGACCGATGGCCACCCGCCGGCCGGCTCCCCGGTAGACACGGGTACGTCACGCTCCTTAGCCAGTTACGCCATGTTGATGAACCGCTCGATGACGACGGCGAGGAAGCCGACGAAGAGCGGCACGGAAAGGACGGTGAGCGGCCGCAGCCTGCGGTAGTCGCCAGGCTCAAGGCTCAGCCGCCGCAGTTCCCGTGCCAAGAGCACGCCGAGCAGCACGGGGAGATAGACGAGACCGGCTGGAGTCCACGGAGTCGATCCGAAGATGAGCCCCTGTGGGCGCGGCACGGTGGGCACCGGCTCGGGCGGCGGCCTGCGCAGCGCGTACACGGCCGCGTCCGGGTCGGCGTAGAGCACGCGCAGCTGCGGCGCGCGGTTCAAAGCCGCCCGCAGCCGGTCGCCGTAGTCGGCCGCGATGGCGTAGTTGAGCTGGACGAACGCCTCGTGGCCGCGGGTAGTGACGAAGAAGCCGCCCGGCCCCTGGGCGTTGAGCGCGGCGATGATCCGGCTGATGTCGGCCGGGTCGGCGGCCGCGGTCACCGGGGCGTAGCTGAACCGTTCCATGTCGCGGTAGCCCCACGGCATGATCGGGGTGGCGCTGGCCCCCGGCGCGTTCGGCGCGTCGCCGGTCAGCCACACGACGTTGACCGCGCCGGTGCCCTGGTTGAGCATCACGTCGTACGCGCGCACGTCCCCCGGCCGGATCTGCTCGAACTTCTCGTTGCCGAACCGAACGACCAGGAACCCGCCCACGATGGCCAGACCACATGCCGTGGCGGCCACGATCGCCGGCCGCGGCGCCCAGCGCGGCCAAGGCAGCCTGGACAGCCCGGCCATCCGGGCCAGTCGCGACGGCCGGGCCGGTCGTCTCCGCCGCGGATCGTCGTCTTGCGGGCCGCCAGCGCCGGCCGTCTCGGGAAAGAACGCATACGCGGCGAGCAGCGCGGCGCCCGGCAGGATGAAGAAGAAGACCCGCAGCGCGATCTCGCCGCCGTAGCTTTGCAGGCCGAAGGACAAGAACGGCCCGATGAACAGCACGAGGGCCACGCGGTCGTCGATCCGGCGGGCCCGGCGGCGCAGGAACCCGATGCCGGCGAGCCCCGCCAGCAACAGCGCGAGCAGGATGCGCACCTGCTGGACCTGCGCGAGCTGTTCGCTGCTTTGGCTGATCCGCCCGGCCACGCTGGAACCGAGGTTGGAGCCGAGCTGCCCCACCCCACCGAAAATGTCGTCGGCGTGGCCGGCCCAGTATCCGACGGTCATGAAGCTCACCCACGCGGCGAAGATCACCCCGCCGATGATCGGCAGGCCGCGCAGCGTGCACCGGCGTAGCACCACGAACCCGGCCGCCACGATGAGCAGCAAGAACGGGGTCAGCTGGTGGCCGGCCGTCGTCACCGCGAAGATCAGCACGAGCAGCAGGAGCAAGATGGTGCGCTCCCACAGCCCCGTCTGCCGGGGCGGCAGCTCTCCGGGCTCCATCGGCCCGAACAGCCATGCGTACGCGCGCCACAACGGCCCGGTGCGCGCGGGCCGCCGGGTCTCCGCGGTGCGGCGCCGGCCCTCCCGCCGGACTCCGCCGTCGGCCGCGCGGAACCAGTTGAGCAGGATCGCGATCCAGAACAGATAGAGCAGGTAGGCGAAGGCCTGCGGCGACAGATAATCCTGGCCCACCCAGTCGGCGACGACGAACAGCCAGGCGGCCAGCCATTTGGCCCGCCACGTGGCGTTCATGGTGCGCAGGATCAGATACAGGGGGACGAGATAGAGCGCCTCGATCACGAGGGGCGTCCAGTGCAGCACCGGCTCGATGCCGGTCTGGCCGATCGCCTTGGTGATGAACGCGATGAGCGCGAAGAAGCCAGGCCAGCTGAACCTGGCGTCGAGCCCGGAGTCGATGGTGTGGGTGCGGGCGATGAACTCGATGAACCCGGCGTGCTGCCAGGCCGTGGGAAAGCGCGCGTACGGCTCGAGGAACTGCGCGAGGCCGTGCAGCGAGACGATGAGGAACAGCAGCTGGGCGATGAGCAGCACCCGGTGGGGGCGGCGCAGGCCGAGGGAGGCCAGGAACGCGACGGTGAGCACCGCCGCACCCGCCAGCGTGGCGATCGGCAGGACCGAGATCAGGCCGTACCCGTTCATCGCCTCCATGCGCACGCCGCGCAGCGGAAGCCAAAACAGCAGCCCGCCGACGACGAACAGCGCCGCGACGATCAGCGCGGGGCGCCGGCCCGAGGCGCGCAACGACGCGGTGATGGCCGTCGGGGGAGTCTTCGTCTCGAGCGCCTCGCCCTGGGGGTGGCAGGGCGTGGCCATGGGGGCGGAACGAGGCGTCACGGTCAACGAGTATCTCTCTTCGGCCCGCTCGCGAAAGAGGCTTGCGGGTCATGCGGGGCGGCCGCGTGCGGGGCGGCGGTCGGCCGCGCGACGGCGCGCAGTTTCGGGTAGACCGCCGCGGCGACGGCCACGTGGACGGCGAGCACCGCGACCCCGACGATGGTCACATAGGACCCGCTCGTCGTGAACATCGAGATGACGCCCAGCACGCCGAGACAGCGTACGGCCTGGAGCGCGGCGACGGGGCGGGTGCGCGACTGGACGCGCAGCACGCCCATGTAGATCTCGATGATCGCCTTGGGCAGCGCGGCGGCGGCCAGCAGCCGCAACAGATCGGCGCCCTGCACGTAGGACTCGCCGAACACGCGCAGCCCGATGGGCGCGGCCACGATGACGATGGCCGTGGCCGGCACGAGGAGCATCAGGACGCGGCGCAGCGCGGCCCGGGTGGTGTCGGCCAGCCGCCCGCCGTTGAAAGCGCCCTCTACGGTCAGCGACATGGCCATGTTCGTGGCGAGCAGGTCGAGCATCGCGCCCAGCACCCAGGCCATCATGAAGTACGCGTTGATCGAGGGCGCGACGTGCGCGGCGACCACGACGGGGATCAGGTTGATCGAGGCGTGGGAGAACAGGCTGCCCACGTAGTCGCCGCCCATGTAACGGCCGATCTGGCCGAGCGTGGGCGGCCGCTGCCGGCCGTCGGTGGCGGCGGCGTGCGCCGGGATCAGCCGGCGGAAGATCAGCCAGTTGACCGGCAGCAGCGCGATCACCGCCGGCACGACGGTGGACAGCACGATGCCGTCGGCGGGCGCCATCGTGGCGAACGGGATCAACAGCGCGACCTTGATGGCGCCGAACACGGCGTTTTCGACCGGCACCCAGCCGGCCCGGCGCAGCCCGGTGAACACGCCGTCCTGCTGGGCGAAGATGTTCCAGGCCAGGACGCCGACGATGAACCACACGGCCGGTCCCACGTGCGCCAGACCCGAGAACGATGGCCCCCACACGTCCAGTGTCAGCAAGAACCCGAGCCCGATGAGCGCGGCGCTGGTCGCCCCGACCGCATAGCTGCCGACGACCAGCCGGGCGGTGCGCCGGCCGGACTGGGGGACGAACCTGATCAGCATGTAGTTGATGGCCGTGAGACCGCTGACGAACAAGATCGCCTGGAGTACCGCCGAGTTCCGGCCGACGACGTCCGGCGGATAGAGCCGGGCGGCCACCAGCCAATAGCCGAGGCCGAGCACGCCGGTGAGCCCGCCGTTGGCCATCAGCGCGTAGGCGTTGCGGAACAGCGGGTTGGACAGCTCGCCGCGCAGCCGCCCGGCCAGCCGGCCGCCGCGACCGGACGGCGCCACGGGGGGGCTCGCGGTATGGGTCACCGTGCTGACCGGGTCAGCCATGGCGCCACGTCCGTCGCGTCAGCAGGCGCGTCGCGTAGCGGCCGCGGCGCACCGTCGCATAAGCCTTGGTCAGCGTCCGTTCGCGCAGGTAGAGCAGCGGGACTCCGTCGCCGGCGACGGCGCGGCCGAACCCGGTCAGGGACGTCGTCGCCTTGACGGTGAGCCTGGGCAGCGCGAACGGGTCGTGGCGCGTGGCGGCGAGGTCGTTGGCCACCGCGCACGCCGTCGCGTACCCGGCGGCGCGCACCTCGCGGCGCACCCGCGCGCTGGAGTAGCCGTACGGGTAGGCCATCGACGTGACGGCAGCGCCGAGCCGGTCTTCGATGAGCTTCTTGTTGCGGACGAGTTCGTCGCGCACCGCCGCCGACGGCAGCTGGTCGAGCTGAGGGTGGCTGTGGCTGTGCCCACCGAACTCGATCTTGTGCTCGGCGGCCTCGGCGACCTGCGCCCACGACAGCATCCGGTCGAGCGGGCGGCCGGCCGCGTCCGACCCGGCGCCCCGCATCCAGCCCGTCGTCAAGAACACCGTCGCGGGGAAGCCGTACCGGTCGAGGACGGCCAGCGCCGCCTCGTGGAAGTCCGCGTACCCGTCGTCGAACGTGATCACCACCGGCCGGCGGGGCGGCGCGCCGGCCGGCCCGCGCAGCGCCGCGGCCGCCGCGGCCAGGGTGACGGGCGTATAGCCGCGGTCGGCGAGCAGCGCCATCTGGTCGGCGAACGCCGCCGGGCCGACCGCGAGGGCCGCCGTGGCCGCGGACGGCCGCGCGCTGACCGAGTGGTACATCAAGATCGGGATCCGGGTCATGTCAGCGGGTCACCTCGACCCCTCCGGGGGCCACCGCGGTGTCGGCGGCGGGGGCGGCAAGGCCGGCGGGGGCGGCGGGGGCGGCGGCGGTGAGCGAGCCGACGAGATACCCCCAGGCGGTGACGGACAGGCCGGTGACGATGGCGCCGGCCCGGCCAAGACCGCCCACATCGCCGCGACCGGCGGTGGCCAGGCCGCGCAGCACCCCGCGCGGCAGGGTCTTGAGCACGTGCGCCCGCTCGCTCGCGAGCCCGTCGCCGGCCCCGACGCTGCGCGTGACGAGCGCCTTGGACAGGCCCTCGGCGTAGCAGCGGGCACGCAGGTAGCCGAAGCGGGCGCGCGTCGCCGGCACCCGATGCCAGATCACCGCGCGGTCGTCGAAGAGCAGGACCGAGTCCGGGCGGCGCCGGCCGAGCCGGATGCAAAACTCGGTCTCCTCGCAGCCCAGCGGACGCTTCCCAACCGAACGCCCGATGCCCGTCGTGAACCCGCCGGCGATCTCGAACGCCTCGGCACGGAACGAGCAGTTGCCCCCCATCAGGTTGCGGATCGGCCCGGGAACCATCCCCCGGTAGGTGCAGCCGACCGTCCAGTCGAACTCCTCGGGGAACCAGCGCGGCCGCCGCCCCACCTCCGCCGGGGCCGCCGCGAGCTCCGCCACGATCGCGGCGTGGTCGCGGGCCAGCTCCGCCGATGAGGGCGAGCCCGGCCACAGCGGCAGCGTGCGCCCGCCGACGCCGATCACGTCGCGATCGGCATACCCGGCCGCCAGCGCGGCCAGCCAGCCGGGCGCGGCCACGGCGTCGTCGTCGAGGTAGGCCACGATGTCGCCGGCGGCCAGTTCGAATCCGGTGTTCTTGCCGCCGGACAGGCCGCGGCCATGCCGGTTTTCGACCACGATCACGTCCGGCAGGGACGCCTTGAGCCTGACGTACAAATCCCGGTTGTGGTCGACGGACACGATGATCTCGTGCGGCGCGTGCCGCTGCCGCCGCACCGACTCCACAGCGGCGTGGACGTCGTCCCACCGCTCATCGGTGAAGGCGCAGATCACCACGGAGCACTTCATGATCCCGCCTCGCTCACGCCGATGCCGGCGGGCTTCGAGCGGAGAACGCGCAACCGGGCGTAGGCCTTCAGCACCCGGTCGGCGCGGGCGTACAGCCGGGGGTTGCCGAGCACGGCGGACCGCACCCGGCTCAGCGGAACGGCGCGCAGCCAGTGCAGCCCCGCCCCGACGGTGGCCCTGGCCACCCGGCCCTCCGCGATCGGGATCTCGCCGCTCTTCAGCCGCTCTTTGAACTGCTTGCCGCCCCGGCCCATGTCGATCCGGGTGATCCCCCGCTCCGGGCACCCCTCGGCCAGCCGAATGAGGCCGATCAGGCCGGGTGAGTACTTGGCGAACCTCGTGTCGTAGGCCGTGAACCAGCCGGCCAACACGTCGCCGTCGCGCAGCCCGAAGTGGGTCGAGATGACCTCGTCGCCGGCGTACAGCACGCTCAGCACGCCGAAACCGGTCTCGTGCAGGTGCCGGACCAGGTCGACGATCCAGGGTCGCGAGAACCGGTCCATCCGGCCCGTCCTGTTGTACTGAGCCGACTTCAGCGCCATCAGCCGGCGCAGGTCGGCCGGGTCGGTGGAGGCGAACTCATGGCGCAGCTCACCGACGTCCCGTCCGAGCTTGCGCTCCTTGGCGCGGAACCGCTTCAGTCGGGCCTCGTCGAAGTAGGCCTCGAAGCCGCAGCTCAGGTCCATGATCGGCTGGACCCACGTGATGGCGTGGTACGACGCGAACATGCGCTGGTGGGCCAGCAAGTGGTCGAAATCCCACACGCCCAGGTCGCACGCCTTGAGCAGCGCCTTGGCGTCCAGCCCCAGGTCCGGCGCCGCGACGATGCCCTGCACGTCGGTGAGGCCGAAGCCGACCGGGTGCCCGATGCCCAGCGCGGTCCGCTCGTACGGGAAGAACGCGACGACGTCCGGGCCGTCAGTCACGACGGCGACCCGGACGTCGTCCCGGAATCGGCCGACCGCCTGGGTGAACTCCGGTGAGAGGAAGGGATTGCCCAGCAGCGGGTCGGACTCTTGCAACATGCGCCATCGCTTGATCTCGGCGTCCCCGAGATCAAGCGGGCGGACAACGGTGATGTTCATCTGCTCTGCTCAGCTCTGTTCTTCCGCTCAGCGGTTGTTTTTCGCGCCGTGTCTGTTCTGGTCCACCGACACCCGGCCGGCCGGCTCAACCGACCTGCTGGGATTCGGAGGTCACGAGCGCGGGCGACGGCCAGCCGGCCGCCGGCAGCGGATCGGGCCTGGTCGTGGTGATCGGCTCGGGTTTTTCGATGCCCCCCTGGAAGCGGAGCCGGATCATCGTCTTCAGCACCCGCCAGCC
>CALAED010000786.1 GCA_937891035.1 uncultured Thermomonosporaceae bacterium
TCATCCACGTCCGCGGCTTCGCCTACAAGGGCATGATCGTCGCTCGGACGATGCCGTCAGCTCGCGCGCTGTCGTGAGCATGCGCCGGGCGGGCGGCGCATGCTCACGACAGCGGAGCGGGGCCGGTGGAACTCCTTTCTTGGCCGGAGGGGCTTGTCGTCAGGCGGGGATACGCAGGTCAATGCCGACCAAGACGAGCACCCACAGGAAGATGGCGAGCAGGGCGCTACCGATGCGGCGGAGCAGATCGAAAGTGATGTAACCGTGGGTCCACGCGATGAAGATGCCGACGAGGACATATATGAGGCCGAGCAGGTTAAAGGTTCCCGTGACCTTGGTCGCCATGGTGAGACTCCTATGAAAAGCGAGCGGTCGCCCGGCAGATGCCCTTGGCGGCAAAGGCGAAACTTTTTCTCAATTTGCGCAGAGGTCTAAGCCACCGGAACGGACACCCCAAAATGGCCTAAAGTATTCGGACCTGTGTAGCGAAGCTCCGCTCCTGAGCGATGACATAGATGAGCAGCCCTGGTGATAGGGCGCTCGCACACGGTGAGTTCCGCGTCGGCCGGCACATCCCGCGGCGGACCTCAGATTGGCGGCCGGAGACAGGGCAGCGCTCTCCGGCCGCCATTTGCCGTTCGGACCGCCTTTCGCGTATCGATCGCCGTCCCGGGCGGCCCTTCGGTGGGGCTCCGGCGGCCCTTCGAGGTCGTTCCCCCTTAGTGCGTGCGTTCGGGCGCCCTCGTGCGGTCTCGTGGTCGGCGCGGCCGAGGCCGCGCGGGCCGCCTGCGCGCGGCCTGCGCGCAGGAGGCCTGGCGCGACCATCAGCGGCGCGGCCCTCACCCCAGCCGTAGCCGGACGACTCCAGGCTCATGGTCGCTGGCTTGATCGGGGTATTCGGAGTTGACGTGGACGACGTCATAGACGTGCGGGCGGCGGGCCAGCCCTGAGCTCAGCAAGATGTGGTCGAGGACCTGCGAGTTGCCCTCGAACACATAGGTGTACCGCTCCACCGCCGGCAGCAGCGCGGGCAGATCCACGAGACCGGTGCCGCCGATGAGCGTGCGCAGCGGGGGCGACCAGGGGAAGTCATTGAGGTCGCCGGCCACGATCACGTCGGCGTTCCGGTCGATCGCCTGTACTCGCTTCACGAATTCGCTCACCGCCGCCGCCTGGGCGACCCGCTGCGCCTCGGTGGTCAGCGCGGGCGGCTGGAATCGGCCGAACAGCGGCTGGTCCCCGCCCTTGGAGTTCCAGTGGTTGGCCACCACGATCAGTCGCCGACCGTGCCAGGTGAACTCGCCGGCGAGCGGTTTGCGGCTGTTGGTGAACGCCGCGTTGGCCGGGTCGATCCGGCCGGGGCTCAGTGTCAGCCGGGCATGGTGGCCGCCGGCGTCGACCACGCCGACCGGCGTTGTGGCGTCGCCGCCGGGCCGGTCGACGAAGCGCAGCCCGCGGTCGGTGCGGAACAAAAAGCCCTGTCGGATGTTCCCGCCCGGCTCGCCGCCGTCGGCACCGTTGACCGGATCGATCGAACGCCACTCGTAGGCGGGTCCACCGGCGGCGGTGACGGCGGCGACGAGCTTGGCGACGGTCTGGTCGGCGGCGACCGTCCCGTCGTTGGCGGCGCCGTTGTTGTCCTGGATCTCTTCGATGTTGATCAGGTCCGGCGACCGGAGGTTGCCGACGATCAAGTCGGCGAGCGTGTCGTACTTGGCCTGCGCGTTGGTCGCGGCCAGGTTCTCCACGTTGAAGGTGGCGACGGACAACTCGCCCGGGCCCGCGGCGCGCGTGGTCTCCCGGCCCGGCCCGTCGTCGACGGCGACCGGCGGCGCGGTGACCTGCAGCTTGTAGTTGCCGAAGCTGTAGTCGAGCACGCCGGTCACGGGCTCGGCGAAATGGTCGCCGACGCTCACGGTGGGCGTTCTGGAGAGCGAGTCGTCCAGGATGATCCGCTCGGGGTTGAAATCGTGTCGGCGGACGACGATGCCGCCGCGCGCGGTCCGCACGCCGGCGCCGTCGCCGTCGCGTGCCAACACCGGGATCTCGCCAAAGGAGTTGGTCGGGCCGACCGCCACGGCGTCGGCGAGGTCGAGGCGCATCCCCTCGAGGGACTCATAGAAGTCGATGCCGTCGGCGGCCGGGTCGAACGTCCCCGATGTCTCGACGTCGCCGGTGGCGTCGTCCTCGATGGTCGCCGGGGGCGGCGTGCGATCCGTGCCGATCCGTGTCGCCGCCGGCAGCGGGCTTCCGCTGGACACCACGGTGACCGTGGGGAAGCCGATCTCCGTCGTGGTGAGGTTGGTGGCGGAGTTGCCGGGCCGGAACTCCATCACCTGGCCGCTGACGGTGACCGCGTCGCCGACGGCCACGGTGGGCCTGGTCCTGGTGAAGACGAAGAGGCCGTCCGATGTGGCCGGATCGGCGTCCGGCTGCGGGTCCTGCAGCCAAAAGCCGTTTGACGTCATCGCCGTCACGACGCCCGGTACGTCCGCGACCGTCTGCCCGGCGAGCGGCGAGGCGTGCGCGGCTCCCTGGATGTGGTGAATGCGTACGGCGTCGGCGGCGCCCGCGCCCGCGGGCAGCGCCGCGAGGCCGGCGAGTCCGAGGCCCGCGACGGCGAGCCCCGTCACCGCCGCATGTCCCGTACGTACGCGTCTTTTGCCCACGCTGAATCCTCCCCGTCCCGACTTGTGGTGTTTTCGTACCACGGCGAGCGGACGCATGCCGGGAGCGCGAGGGAACGACTCGGTGACGGGTTTGTGAAGACCGGCGCGGGATCGGACGATCGGAAGATCGACGATCAGACCGGAAGATCGGCCATCAGATGGTCATGGATCGCCCGTGGCCGCGGATCGCAGATCAGTCGAACAGGACGACCTGGCGGATCACCTCGCCGTCCGCGAGCGCCCGGACGGCGTCGTTGAGGGCCTCGAATTGGATCCTCCGGGTGATCAGGCCCTCGATGTCCAGCTTCCCGGCACGCCACAGGTCGACGAAGATCGGCACATCGCGCTTCAGGTCGCACCCGCCGTACAGGGAGGCCTTGAGGCTCTTGCCCTCGAACAGCAGGGAGAACGCGCTCAACTCAACCTTGTCGTCCGCCGCCCCGGCGCCGACCACGATCACGTCGCCGCCGCGCCGGGCGCTCTGCCACGCCGTCGTGATCGCCGCCGCCTTGCCGACGACCTCGAAGGCGTAGTCGAAGCCGGCGCCGCCGGTCAGCGCGCCCTTGGCTTCGTCGAGGGTGTCGAGCGTGGCGGTGTGGGTCGCCCCGAACTGCTCGGCGATGGGGTGCTTGGACTCGTTGGGGTCGATCGCCAGGATCGTCGCGGCACCCGCGATCTTGGCCCCTTGGATCACCGCGAGGCCTACCCCGCCCGCGCCGACGACGGCGACCTTGGAGCCGGGCCGTACCTTGGCCGTGTTGATCACCGCCCCGATGCCCGTGGGGATGCCGCAGCCGAGCAGCGCGGCGTACTCGTAGGGCACGTCCTCGGCGACCTTGACCACGCCGCGCGCCGGCACGACCATCTCGTCGGCCCACGTGCCGCAGCCCGCCATGCCGTACGCCGGCGTATCGCCGATGCGGAAGCGGGGGTTGCCGAACGACTGGAAGAGGAAGGTCATGCAGAGGTTGGGCTCGCCGCGCAGGCACTCGGCGCAGGTGCCGCAGTCGGGAGTCCAGTTGACGACGACGTGATCGCCGGGCTGGACGCCGGTGACGTGCGCGCCCACCTCGACGATCTCGCCGGCGCCCTCGTGGCCGATGACGGCCGGCGGGGTGGTCGGGAGGACGCCGGTCATGGTCGACAGATCGGAGTGGCAGACTCCAGTCGCCTTGATCTTGACCTTGACCTCGCCGGGACCCGGATCGGTCGTCGTGACGTCGTCCCGCAGATCGAGTTCCTTGTCGCCGACCTGCTGCAATACCGCGGCTCGCACCGTGGTCCACCTCCGTGTGCGGACAGACGCCACGAGGCGTCGGGGGGTGACTGGGGTTGGGGTTGGGCTGGCTATTCGTCCAGGCTCAGCGCCGCCTTGGGGCACGACCGGACGGCGTGGCGCACCTTGTCGGCCAGCCCGGCGGGCGGATTCGGCTGCAGAATCGTCAGGTTGTCGTCGTCATCGAGTTCGAACACTTCGGACACGAGACTCTCGCAGACGCCGTTGGCCTCGCATACCAGCGGGTCGACTCGTACCTCCATCGCGTCCTCCGTCCTCGTGCCGTGTCCTGCCCTCGTCGTTGCGCCGAGGAGCGCCCGCTAGGTCATCTTTCTATGGTCCCAAGACGCGACGCGGACCGGCTCGACGACAACCGCATAACGTTTGGCGGCCGCCGCCTCGACGAGCGCGGCGACCGCGTCGTCCTCGACATCTTCCATCATGCGCCGAAGGACCTGGGCGCCGACATGGCGAACATCGTCCTGGCCGGTCAACATCGTGGCCGTGCCGTAGATGACGGCGCCGCGCAGCTCGAAGTACTCCACGCCCGTCTCGATCAGGCACGTCACCCGCGGGTCCCGTTCGATGTTGCGGATCTTCTGCGAGGACCGGTACGTCCAGAACGCGATCCTGCGGCGGGCTCCGCCCCCCGCATGCCCCCCGAAAAGCGAAAGCCTGCGGCCGCATCCATCCTCCCCTCCTTCGTCGGGGAGGTCGACCATCCCATAGAACATGGTCACAAGATGCGGGGTGCCGTCCGGATTGATCGTGGCGAGCTGCAGCTTGCGCTGCGCGTCGACCAGGGCGGTTACCTCGTCCGCGGTCATCGCGACATCGGCACGCCGGTTCATCCGAAAAGTAGAACACGTTTCATTCTGCGGCGGCAAGGGCAGGCCGATGGGAGGGCGCCAGGGGTTGCCGGGCCGGTGATCCGAGCTCCCCGGGCGAGCGGTTACAGTGCGAGGCTGACCCCCCAGCGGAGGAGATTGATGACCGAGGTGATCGTGCCGGCGCAGCCGCCCGTCGTCCCGCCCATGACGCCCGCGCTGCGCCGGGCGGCCGAGTCGGCGAAGGGCTTCATGCCGCCCGACGAGGGCCTGGCCCTGTACGAGACGGCGGTCGCGTACGGACGGGTCGGCCCGATCCTCGAGGTCGGCACGTACTGCGGCAAGTCCACCGTCTACCTCGGCGCCGCCGCGCGCGAGACGGGCACGGTCGCGGTCACGGTCGACCATCACCACGGCTCGGAGGAGCTCCAGCCCGGCTGGGAGCATCATGACCCGACGCTTGTCGACCCGACGACGGGGCGGATGGACACGCTCCCGACGTTCCGCAAGACCATCGCCGCGGCGGGCCTGGAGGAACACGTCGTCGCCATCGTGGGTGAGTCCGCCACGGTCGCGGCGCTGTGGGGCACCCCGCTCGGCATGGTGTTCATCGACGGCGGTCATGCGGAGGACTCGGCGCAGGCCGACTACGACGGCTGGGCGCCGCACGTCTTGCCCGGGGGCGCCCTGGTCTTCCACGACATCTTCCCCGATCCCGCCGACGGCGGGCAGGCGCCCTATCGCGTCTACCGGCGCGCGCTGGCCAGCGGCGCCTGGGAGGAGCGGCGGGTCGCCGGTTCGCTGCGCGTCCTCGAACGCGTCCCGGACGGCGATCCATCCGCCGACTTCGGCTGACCGAGGTCGAGCTCGTAGCAGACGCCCCAAAGCCGTCTGACATGTGCCGGATATTGCCGCTGGTGCGGTCTCCCTCGCTGAGGCGGGCCATGAAGCTCACTTGAAGGAACTCGGATTGGGGTTGTCCGTCGAGAGATGGGCCATCGACTGAGCCCGAACAGCGCGGTGCCCGGGCTTCCGTCGTCCGGCGGTCCACCCGGGCCCACTTCCAACCCCTCAGCGAAGGGCGGCATTACGGTCAGTATAGGGGCGTGCGCGGATCCGTACCCAAGTGTTAACCCAGGGAGCCGACGGTGCCGGGGACGGGGGACGGCTCGCAGCCGCAGGCGACCGGGTCGGCGGGGGCGCACGGGCCGAGGGGGATGCCGTCGATCTCCTGAAAGATGGTCGCCCCCGGCGTGGCGCCGGTGAGTACGTCGGCTGCGAGGATCACCGCGGCGGCGGTGTAGGTGGAGCGGTCGCCGGGGAAGTGGCGGTCGGTGGCGAACTGGTAGCCGGTCCAGTAAGAGCCATCGGCGTGCCGAAGGTGCTGCATCGCCCGGAACAGCTCCGGCGCGCGTGGGTCGCCGACCGCGTGCAGCGCGATGACGAGCTCGCAGGTCTCCGCGCCCGTCACCCACGGCTGGTCGGAGACGCACCGGCAGCCGAGACCGTCGACGATGAAGGTCTCCCAGCCGCCGGCCAGCCGCAGCGAAGCCGCGGGGCCGCGCACCGGACCGCACAGCACCGGGTAGTACCAGTCCATCGAGAACCGGGTCTTGTCGGCGAACGCCTCTTGATGGCAGGCCACGACGTGCCCGAGTTGGTCGGCGGCGAGCTCCCAGTCGGGCTGGGGATCGCCCAGGTATTCGCCGAGCGCCACCGCACAGCGCAGCGACTGGTAGATCGACGAGCAGCCGGTGAGCAGTGCGTGGTCGCCGAGCCCGCCGTCGGGCTGCCGGATCCAGATGATCTCGCCGCGCGCGCGCTGCAGGCCGAGCACGTAGTCGATGGCCCGCCGTACGGTCGGCCACATCCGTTCGGCGAACTCGGTGTCGCCGGTGACCAGCAGCTCATGCCAGACGCCGACGGCGACGTAAGCCGCGTGGTTGGATTCGCCGCCCGCCTCGGTGATCTCGCCGAGCACCCACTTGGCCGGCCAGGAGCCGTCCGGCCGCTGCACCGTCCGCAGCCACTCGTACGCCCGCCGCGCCGGCTCGGTCAGCCCGGCCACCGTGAGGGCCATCGCGGCCTCGATGTGGTTCCACGCGTCGACGTGGCCCGGTACGCCGGCCGTGGGCGCGAACCACGGGATCGCCCCGGACGGCTCTTGCTGCGCCGCGATGCTGTGCGCGGTGGCGAGGAGGCCGGCGGCGCCCAGGAGCCCGGGCGCGGCCCCGGCGTCAGGCCGCCGCATCCGCCGGCTCCTGTCCGCGGCGTCCGGCGGCGGCCGGCTTGGTGAAGTAGACGACGACGCTCTTGCCGATCATCGGGCTCAGCACCCGCTCGGCCATCCGGGTCGCGACGGGGCGCTTCATGATGTCCCAGACCAGCACCCGGTGGTAGGCCCTGGCGAGCGGATGGGTGTCGTTGTCGACCCCGACCACGCATTTGATCCACCAGTACGGCGAGTGCAGGCCGTGCGCGTGGTGATGGCCGTCCACCGCGAGGCCCAGGGACTTCAGCTTGGCCTCGAGTTCGGCTCGCGTATAGATGCGCACGTGGCCCCCCGGCGCGGTGTGGTAGTCCTCGGACAGCGCCCAGCAGATCCGTTCCGGCAGCCAGGAGGGCACGGTCACGGCCAGCCGTCCGCCGGGCTTGAGCACGCGCAGCAGTTCGGCCATCGCCGACATGTCGTCCGGGATGTGCTCGAGCACCTCCGCGGCGATGACCTTGTCGAAGGAGCCGGCTGGGAAGGGCAGGCGCAGGGCGTCGCCGCGTACGGCCGTGGCCGCCGTGCCCTCCGGGGCCTCGCCCGCGAGCCGCATCGCGTCGAACATCTTCGCCACCTCAGCGAGCTCGCCCGCGTCCTGGTCGAACGCAACGACGTGCGCGCCCCGGCGGTAGACCGCGAAGGCGTGCCGTCCCGCGCCGCAACCTAGATCGAGAACGTGGTCTCCAGGGGAGATGGGGAAGCGCCGGAAGTCCACGGTCAGCAGGGCAGTGCTCCTTTCCTCCTCCGCGGTCTCACCGGCCGGCCTCGCGCGCGTCGGTGGCCTCGCGGTCCTCGGGGTCCTCGCGGGTTTCGGGCGCCGCGCCGTCCGCGAGGGTCGCGATGGCCCGCCGATAGTGCCGGACGGTGGCCATCGCGACCGCCGGCCAGGTGAAGCGCTCCTGGACGCGCCGTTGGCAGGACGCGCCGACCCGGGCCCGTTGGTCGGCCGAGTCGTGCAGCCTGCGCAGCGCGGCCGCAAGCTCTTCGATGTCGCCGGGCTTGACCAGCACCCCCGCGTCGCCCGTCACCTCGGGCAGCGCGCCGGTACGGCTGGCCACGAGGGGGGTGCCGGAGGCCATGTGCTCGACGGCCGGCAGCGAGAACCCTTCGTACCGCGAGGGCACGACCGCGATCTCGGCGCTCGCCAGCAGTTCGCCCAGCTCCTCGTCGCCGATGCCGTGGACGAACTTGACCCGCTGGCCGAGCGCGAGCTCGCGGACCAGCTTCTCGGTCGGGCCGTCCTTGGTGGGCTTGCTGACGACCACGACGTGCACATCGCGCTCGGTGGCCACCTTCGCGACCGCGTGCAGCAGCACGTCAACGCCCTTCAGCGGGGAGTCGGCGCTGGCCACGGCGACGATGCGGCCGCGCACCCGCTCGCCGCGCGGGTGGAAGATGCGTGTGTCGACGCCCAGCGGCAGGATGTGAACGTCCTCGGGCGCGGCCCGGTAGTCCTTGACGATGTCGGCCTTGGACGATTCCGAGACCGTGAGGATGGTGCCGATCCGGCGCGCCACCTGCGACTGCATCCGGACGAAGCCGTACCACCGGCGCTTGCCGAGCCGCTGCTTGATGCCCGTGGCCTGCTCGAGCTCGATGCGCCTGTCCACACTGATCGGATGGTGGATGCTCGTGACCAGGGGCAGCCCCAGCCGCGGGATGCCCAGGTTGCCGAGTCCGAGCACCTGGTTGTCGTGCACGATGTCGAAGTCGCGGCGTCGGCGGCGCAGTTCGCGCAGCGCCCGGATGCTGAACGTGAGCGGCTCGGGAAAGCCGCCGGTCCTCATGTGGGCGAACTCCAGCACGTCGATCCAGTCGTGGAACTCCCGCAGTGCCGGCATACGGAACGGATCGTCGTCCCGGTAGAGATCCAGGCTGGGCAGCTTCGTCAGCACGATGTCGTCGCGGTCGAGATCCGGGTAGGGCGGCCCGGACAAGATCTCGACCGCGTGGCCGAGTGCGGCCAGCTCTCTCGATAGGTGCCTGAGATAGATCCCTTGCCCACCGCAGTGCGGCTTGCTCCGGTACGAGAGCAGGGCCACGCGCAACGGACTGTCATCGACCCCGCTCACGTACCACCCCCTACATGACGTTACGCGACGCTGTGTAACGAATGGTCAGAACCTGACGGGCATCTCCTTGATGCCGTTGATGAAGTTAGACCTTAGCCTGCGTAGGTTACCCGCGAGTTCGATGTTGGGCATGCGGCGAGAAAGTGTCTCGAAGAGAACACTCAGCTCAAGCCGGGCGAGATGGGCACCAAGGCAGAAATGTGGCCCGCCGCCGCCGAACCCGATGTGCGGGTTCGGCTCGCGTGCGATGTCGAAGACGTCGGGCCGGTCGAACACCGCCTCGTCGCGGTTGGCCGAGGCGTAGAACACGACGACCTTGTCGCCCTCGGCGATCTTCTGGCCGTTCAGCACGGTGTCCTGGGTGGCGGTCCGGCGGAACATGTTGACGGGGCTGACCCACCGTACGATCTCGTCCGCGGCGGTCGCGGCCAGCGCGGGGTCGGCCACCAGCCGCGCCCACTGACCGGGATGCTCGAAGAAGGCGAGCATCCCGCCCGAGGCGGCGTTGCGGGTCGTCTCGTTCCCCGCGACGGCGAGCATCAGCACGAACACGTCGAACTCGTGGACGCTCAGCTCCTCGCCGTTCTCATCAGGCTGGAGCAGCCTCGTCACGATGTCGTCGCGCGGGTCCTCCCTGCGCCGGGCCGCCAGCTCATTGGCGTACGCGTACAGCTGCGCTGCCGCGTCCATCCCCTCCTCCGGCGAGCGCCGCAGGTCGGGATCGTCGTAGCCGATCAACAGGTTCGACCACCGGAAGATCTTGTCTCGATCCTCCGGCGGTGCGCCGATCAGCTCGCAGATGACGTACAACGGCAGCTGGGCCGCGATGTCGGTCACGAAATCGGCCCGGCCCGTACCTTTGGCGATGACCTGGTCGAGAAGGTCTTCGCAGATCTCGCCGATGTGCTCCTTCAGCGCCCCGATCGTCCGCGGCGTGAAGCCCTTGTTGACCAGGCTCCGCCGGCGCGTGTGCTCGGGCGGGTCCTGGTTGAGCATCATCATCCGCTGCGCCGACAGGTCTTCGGCCGGCGGCTCGTCGAACAGGGACAGCCGCAGGTACGACGAGTACAGCTCCGGGTGACGCGACACATGCACGACGTCCTCGTGCCCGGTCACCGCCCAAAAGCCGGGCCAGCCGCGGACTCGGTCGCCGTGGTGCCAGTACACCGGCTGATGCGCGCGCAGCCAGCGGAACTGGTCATACGGAACGCCGCCGCGCGCGTAGGTGTCCTGATCGACGAGATCGATGTGCATCGGGGCGACGGGGTCCAACGGGTCCATGGCGTCCATTAGCGATCACCCGCGCCGGGGAGAGGGAGTGAACCGGACGGGCAGCTCCTTGATGCCCATGATGAAGTTCGAACGCAGACGGCGCACCTCGCCCGCGCGCGCGATGTCGGGCATGCGCTCGCGCAGCACGTCGAAGATGACGGTCAGCTCGAGGCGGGCCAGGTGGGTGCCGAGGCAAAAGTGCGGGCCGCCGCCGCCGAAGCCGATGTGCGGATTCGGGTCGCGGCCGATGTCGAACGTGTCGGGCGCGGCGAAGACCTTGCCGTCGCGGTTGGCCGATGGATAGAAGACGACGACCTTGTCGCCCTCTTTGATCCGCTTGCCGCCGAGATCGGTGTCCTGGGTGGCGGTGCGGCGGAACATGTTGACCGGGCTGGCCCACCGTACGATCTCGTCCGCCGCGGTATTGATCAGCGACGGGTCGGCGAGCAGCCGCCGCCACTCGCCGGGATGGTCGAAGAACGCCAGCATCCCGCCGGCGGTGGCGTTTCGCGTGGTCTCGTTGCCCGCGATGATCAACAGCAGCACGAACATGGCGAACTCGTCCCCGCTCAGCTTTCTGCCATCGTCGTCGGGGTGCAGCAGCCTGGTGATGATGTCGTCCCCCGGGCGCTCGCGGCGCAGTGCGGCCAGCTCGTGCGCGTAGTTGATGATCTCAGCCGACACGGCGGCGGCGCTGTCGAGCGAGGTCTCGAAGTCGGGATCGTCGAAGCCGATGAGCTCGTTGGACCAGTCGAAGATCTTGCCGCGGTCTTCGATCGGGGCACCCAGCAGCTCGCAGATCACATACAGCGGGAGCGGCGCCGCGATGTCGCGAACGAACTCGGCCTCGCCGCGCGGCGACACTTCGTCGATCAGCTGGTGGCAGATGTCCCTGACGTGCCCCTCGAGCTTTTTGATCATCCTCGGCGTGAAGCCACGGTTGACGTAGCCGCGCTGGTACGTGTGCTGCGGCGGGTCCATGAACAGCATCATCAGCCGATAGAGGTCGATGGTGTCGTCGGCCGGCTCGACGAACATCGCCAGCCGCCGGTGGGAGGAGTACAGCTCCGCGTGCCGGGAGACGTGGACGACCTCGTCGTACGTCGTCACCGCCCAAAAGCCCGGGACGCTTTGGTCCGGGTCGTGGTGCCAGTGGACGGGGTCGTGCGCGCGCAGCCAGGCGAAGCTCCTCATGCGGCACGCCGCCGCGTTCATAGATGAGGGGGTCGATGATGTCGATCGCGGACGCGTCCATTGATCGCTCCTGGGATGGGGACCACCGGGGATGCGCATAAGCCGAGCGCTTGCTTGGTTTAGAACACGTTCTAATAGGCGCGTCGCCATAGTCAAGGTGCCGAGCCGTGACTCCTCTCGCATCCTCCGGGCATGGTGAGTCGCCTTCGCGTTTGCCGCGCGGGCGCGTCAGCGCGAGTACGTTAGCGCGAGTACGTCAGCGGGCTGCCGCCGTGGGCGTGCAGGAGGCCGCGGCGGTCCAGCGTCCGCAGGTGCGCGGCGGCCTCGCCGGTCGCCATCCGCCGCATCACCGGATGCATCGTCGACCAATCGACATTCCAGGTCATGCGGGAGGCGATGTCCCACAGCGTGGCCGGCTCGTCGGTGAGCAGGCCGGCCACCTCGCTCAGGCGCTCTTCGTGATGCTCGGCGATCTCGCCGGCGCGCGCCGCGATATCGGAGAACCGGTGCTCGTGCGCCGGCAGCGCGGCGGCGGCCGCGGCGGCGCCGATGTCGGCCACCCGGCTGAGCGATTCGAGGTAGTCGCCCAAGGGATCGACGTCGGGCGTGTCGTATGGATACAGCCCGATGTGCGGTGTGATGCGCGGCAACACGTGATCTCCGGTGAACATGCGGCCGGCGTCCTCCAGGTGGAGGCAGATGTGCCCGGGGGAGTGGCCGGGCGTCCAGATCACGCGGAGCTTCCGGCCCGGCAGATCGATGAGCTCGCCGTCGGAGACCTCACGATCGGGCTTGGCGGGCGGATCGATCCGCCGTCCCCCGGGCGCGTCGGCCTGTTGGTATTCGGCCAGTTCCGCCTCGCCCGCCCCGGCGGCGCGCAGCGCGGCCAGGTCCCACGCGCGCCGTCCGCCGCCATCGACCAGCGCGTGGAAGGCCCGTACGACCGCCGCGTCGGCATGGTGCATCGCGATCCAGGCGCCCGAAGCGGCCCGGACCCGCCCGGCGAGGCCGGCGTGATCGGGATGGTGATGGGTGACGACGACCCCGTAGACGTCGGCCACGTCGAGCCCGAGCGCGGCCAGGCCGCCGGTGAGGGCGGTCCACGACTCCTCGTGCTCCCACCCCGCGTCGATCAGGACCAAGCCGCGCTCGCTTTCCAGTGCGTACACCAGCGTGTAGCCGAGCGGGTTGCCGGGGATCGGGACCGGCACGCTCCACAGCCCGCCGCCGAGGGCCTCGGGTTCGGGTCGCACGCGCGCCATTCAGACCCGCTCGATGATGGTCGCGGTCGCCAGCGCTCCGCCGGCGCACATCGTGATCAGCGCGGTGGCGGCGTCTCGTCGTTCCAGTTCGTGCAGCGCGGTGGCGATCAGCCGCGATCCGGTGGCGCCGACGGGGTGCCCGAGCGCGATCGCGCCGCCGTTGACGTTGACCTTGTCCATGTCGGGCCGGTGCACGGAGGCCCAGGACAGCACGATCGACGCGAAGGCCTCGTTGATCTCGACGACGTCGATGTCGCGAAGCGTCATCCCGGCGGTCTCGAGCACCTTGGCCGTGGCCCGGATCGGGCCGTCGAGGTGGTAGTACGGCTCGGCTCCGACGAGGGCCTGCGCGCGGATGCGGACCCGCGGCCGCAGGCCCTGGGCCAGGGCGGCCTCCTCGGACATGACGAGGACGGCCGCGGCCCCGTCGGAGATCTGCGACGACGTGCCTGCGGTATGCAGGCCATCGCCGGCGGCGGGCCGGAGTCCGGCAAGGCCTTCGCGGGTGGTCTCGCGCAGCCCCTGGTCGCGGGTCACCGTGCGGGTCTGGCCGGTGGGCCGGCCATCGGCGTCCAGTACCGGTGCCTCGATCGGCGCGACCTCGCCGTCGAACCTGCCGTCCGCCCACGCCTTGGCGGCCAGTTGCTGCGACCGCAGGCCGAAGGCGTCGAGGTCCTCGCGGGTGAGCCCGCGTCGCGCGGCGATTCGCTCGGCGGCGGTGAACTGGTCGGGCAGGTCGATCGACCAGTCGTCGGGGCGCGGCCGGGCGGGGAGGACGTTGCTGCCGAGCGGCGCCCGGCTCATGACCTCGACTCCGCAGCCGATCGCGGCGTCCACCACCCCGGCGTGGATCAGTGCGGCGGCGAGGTGCACCGCCTGCTGGCCGGACCCGCACTGGGCGTCGATGGTGGTGACCCCGGTCGGCTCCGGCAGGCCCGCGTACAGCCATGCGTGCCTGCCCACGTGACCGCCCTGCTCGCCGGCCTGCGTGACGCACCCGGCGAAGACCTGCCCGATCGCGGCCGGGTCCGCTCCCGGTCCCTCGAGCACGGCGCGCAGCGCATGTGCCAGCAGGGCCTGCGGTTTGAGTCCGGCCAGCCATCCGCCGCGCTTGCCGATGGGCGTGCGGATGGCTTCGACGATGACGGGGCTCGCCATGCGCGCTCCTCTAGAACGTTATTCGACCTTAACTGTAACGCGTTCTAGATCTTCGCAAGAAGTCCGGGGATGTGGGCGGCGGCCGGGAGCGGCGGGAGACCGGTGCGCTGCTGCGCGGGCGGGTGTCGTGGCGGTCAGCGGTCTTCCGGTGTCTCTTCGTCGAGGAGGTCGTCGAACTCGCCGTCCTTGACGCCAAGCACGAAGGCGTCCCACTCGGCCTCGGTGAAGTAGAGAGTGGGGCCGTCGGGGTTCTTCGCGTCCCGCATGACGATCACGCGCTCGGAGAGCTCTTTGTGCTTGATGGGGGCGTCCTTGGCGTCGATGAACTCGATGATGACGCCATCGTCGCTTTGCTGCTCGGTCACGTGGCCCAGGGTAACGCCGCGGCCGCCCCCGAGGAGCGATCCTCGGCGCGGCCGGGCCAACTCGTGACCTACGGCGGGGCGCGGCGGGCGCTCAGAAGCCGGCGAGCAGGCGGTCGGCGGCGACCTCGAGCCGGGCCTGGAT
The DNA here is from genome assembly GCA_937891035.1 of uncultured Thermomonosporaceae bacterium. Classification (GTDB taxonomy): domain Bacteria; phylum Actinomycetota; class Actinomycetes; order Streptosporangiales; family Streptosporangiaceae; genus CALAED01. The sequence goes on from CALAED010000786.1 coordinate 14,507, forward strand.
TTCCTCGTTGGTGGTGTGGCCGCGCAGCATCTCGATCATCTCCATGACCCACATGCTGGACAGCGCCCTGAGCAGGAGGCGGCGCTCGCGGTCGGCCGCCCCTGCCGCACCGCCGCCATCGGGGCCGTGTCTATCGGGGCCGCCGCTATCGGGGTCGGCGGCGGGTCCGGCGGCGGCCCGCGACAGCAGCCCCACCATGCGGTCGCCGAAGTCGGTCGTGACGTCGGACAGCAGCAGCGAGCGGATCAGCGCGTCGGCCAACTCGGGCTCGCGCATGAGGCCGCGGGTCGCGCGCATGAGCACCTCGACCGCTCGCCGTGGGGCCGCCGACGATCGCGGCGGGCGCCGCTCGAGGCTGCCCTCGAGCAGATCGAGCTCTTCGCCGACGACGGCGACGACGAGATCCATCTTGGAGGGAAAGTAGCGGTAGAGCGTGCCGAGCGCCACGCCGGCCCGCTCGGCCACGGTGCGCATCTGCATCGCCTCGACGCCGCCGCGCGATGCGAGCGCCGCGGCGGCCTGAATGATCCGCTTACGGCGTTGGTGCTGGCCGCGGGAGCGCGCGCCCGGATGGCTCGCGGCTGTCGGCTCTGCGGTCATGGCCCCCGCCCTCTCGCGGTGGGCGCGGCGCCGTTGGCCGCGCCTTGGTGCTGTCCCGAAGTTGTCCGCACCCAGCCTACCTTCTGGTGAGAACACGTTATCTCGGCCCGTTCGCTCAGCAACCAATCGCCGGAAGCGGCCCGGCGAGATCCCAGTGTAAGTGCCCAATGCCGGCGGAAACGTACGCGATCGGCGGGGTGGACATAAAGTAGAATTCGTTCTAATTTCCTGGCTAGAGCGCGCTCCGGAAAGGGGACGGCCGGGTGGATTTCGAGTTGGACGAGGAACAGCGCGAGCTGCGGGGCCTCGCCGCCCAAGTGCTGGACAGGGAGGCGACCCGCGAGCGACTGGCGCAGTCCACCGGGGCGTACGACGCCGGCATCTGGAAGGCGCTTGCCCAGTCCGGGGTGCTCGGCGCCTGCCTGCCCGCGGCAGCCGGTGGCGCCGGACGCTGCGCGGTCGAACTGGCCGTCGTGCTCCGCGAGATCGGCGCGCACGTCGCGCCGGTGCCCGCGTACGCGTCCCTGGCGCTCGGCGCCATGACGATCGCCGCGCACGGCACACTCGCTCAGCAAAGCGAGCTGCTCACCCCGCTGGCCGAGGGCGATGCGGTCCTCACCGGCGCCGTCAGGGAACCGGGCATGACCGGCTCCGGCGTCCGCACGATCGCGCGCCAGGCGGCCGGCGGCGGCTACGTGCTCGACGGCGTGAAGATCTTCGTGCCGTACGCGGCCGAGGCCACCCGCGTTCTCGTGCCCGCCCGGCTGGACGGCCGCACCGGCGACCAGGGCGTCGGCGTCTTCTTGGTGGAGCCGGCGGCGGTGCGGACGAGCCCCCATCCGGCGGCGACCGGTGAGCCGATGGCCCGCCTCGCGCTAGGCGGCGTACGGGTCGGCGCCGACGCGCTCCTCGGCGCGGGCGCGTGGACGACGCTGCGCCGCTACGCGAGCGCCGGGGCCGTCGCCATCGTGTCCGGCGTGGTGGAGCGCGCGCTCGCCCTCACCACCGAGCACGTCAAGACCCGCGAGCAGTTCGGCCGGGTCCTCGCCGAGTTCCAGGCCGTGACGATGCTGGTCGGCGACGTCTACATCGCCAAACGCGCCCTCGACGTGGCCATGTGGGCGGCGGTGTGGCGGCTGGACCGCTCGACGCGAAGCACGCCGCGCATGGACGGCGCACCCAACGCACCCAACGCGCCAGGCGCGCCAGGCGCGCCGAACGTGGACGACGACCTCGACGACCTCGACGACCTCGACGACCTCGACGAACTGGACGACGTGGACGAGGCGCTGGCGGTCGCCGCGTACAACGCCTGCGGCCCGGCCGTCGAAGCGCTGTACGCCTGTCAGCATCTGCACGGCGGCATCGGGGTGGACGTGACCTATCCGCTGCACCGCTACTTCGCGTGGGGCAAGCACTACGGCCATCTGCTCGGCGGCGCGGCGGCCCAGCTCGACGCGCTCGGCGACCTGCTGACCGATTGAGGGGGCCAGGTGTTCATCGACTTGACCGACGATCAAAAACGGCTCCGCGCCGAGCTGCGAGACTATTTCGCCGCCTGTTTGACCGACGGGCAACGCGCCGCGATCGCCGCCGCTCCGTTCGGCACCGCCTACCGGGAGCACTGCCGGCGGCTCGGCGCCGACGGCATGCTGGGCATCGCGCTGCCCACGGAGTACGGCGGCCGCGGTTATGGCCCGATGGAACAGCAGATCTTCGCCAACGAGATCGCCCGCGCCGAGGTGCCGTACCCGCTCATCACGTTGAACACGGTGGCCCCCACGCTGGTGCGATATGGCACGGATAAGCAAAAGCGGCGGTTCCTGCCCGCCATCCTCGCCGGCGAGTGTCACTTCGCGATCGGATACAGCGAGCCGGCGGCGGGTACCGACCTGGCGTCGCTGCGGACGACCGCGGTCCGCGATGGCGATCACTACATCGTCAACGGGCAGAAGATCTTCACCAGCGGTGCGCACGACGCCGACCACATCTGGCTGGCCGCCCGCACAGATCCGGCCGCCGCCAAACACAAGGGCATCTCGATCCTCATCGTCGACTGCGCCGATCCGGGCTTTTCCTGGACGCCGATCGTCACCATGGACGGCCGGCACCACACCAACGCGACGTACTACCAAGACGTCCGCGTCCCGGCGGACATGCTGGTCGGCACCGAGCACAAGGGCTGGGATCTGATCGTCAACCAGCTCAACCACGAGCGCGTGACGCTCGGCCCGGCGGGCAACATCGGGCACACCTACGACCGGTTCGCCGCGTGGGCGTGTACGGCGCGCGGCCCCGGCGGCCGTCCGCTGATCGAGGAGCCCGCCGTGCGCCGCGCCGTGGCCCAGGTGTACGCCTACCTGCGCGTCAACGAGCTGCTCAACTGGCAGGTCGCGGCGGGTCAGCACCTCGGCTGGCTGGGCGCGCCGGACGCGTCGGCGACCAAAATCTATGGATCGGAACGGCTGCAAGAGGTCGGCCGGATCGTCGGCGACACCCTCGCCAGGTTCGGCGATCCGGGCGACCCTGCGACGGCTGACTTCATCGACCGGCTGGACCGGGGAGTCAAGGGCGGACTTGTGCTGACCTTCGGGGGCGGTGTGAATGAGGTCCAACGGGAGATCATCGCGATGATCGGCCTCGGCCTGCCGAGAGCGCCGCGATGACGGCGGACGCCAGGGCGGACGAGGCCGCCGCGGCCGCCGCCGCCGAGGTCGCCGCCGGGCACGACAAGCTGATGAGGCTCGCCGTCAGGCTCGCCAACGAGGGCGAACGTCCGGCCCCGCCGTGTCCCGACCCGGTCAACGCGGCCATGATCCGCAACTGGACGCAGGCGATCGGCGACACCGACCCGGCCTGGGCGAGCTCGGCGCCGCCGGCGATGCTCCAAGTCTGGTCGATGCCCGGGCTCGGGCCCAGGTCCGGATCGGTGGTCGACGAGCCGTTCCGACTGCTCGACGCCGCGGGCTACACCGGCGTGGTCGCCACCAACTGCGAGCAGACGTACGACCGGTACTTGCGGCACGGCGAGCGGCCGCGCCGCACCCTGCGGTTCGGCGGTATCACCGGGCCGAAGCGGACCGCGCTCGGCGTTGGTTACTTCGTCACCTGGCACGAGGCGTGGTACGTGGGCGCCGAGCGGGTCGGCGAGATGCTGTTCCGCGTCCTCAAGTTCGCGCCGCGCCGGGACGCGGGCCGGCCCGGCGCGGCCGGGGTCGGCGCCGGTCCCGTGCGGCCCGCCATCGGCCCGGACACGCGGTTCTTTTGGGAGGGTGCGCGCGCCGGGGAGCTGCGCATCCAGCGCTGCGGCGAGTGCGGCGCGCTGCGCCATCCGCCCGGCCCGATGTGCCCGCGCTGCCATGCCGTCGCCCGCGACCACATCACGGCGGGCGGGCGCGGCACGGTCTACAGCTACGTCGTGCATCA
>CALAED010000787.1 GCA_937891035.1 uncultured Thermomonosporaceae bacterium
ACACATCGCTCAAGGGTCGACGCCGGAGCCTGACACAAGCAAGCGAGCAACATCAAAGCGGCACGCCGTCACGCCCGGGTGTCCGTACGAATCCTCCGAGATCCCGCAAGGCCGAGAGGACCCTTCCCGTGATCACAATGATGACGAGAGGAAGGCGGCGGCCTCTGAACTGTCAGGCCAGATCGAGAAAAACTTGGTGACCCCTGCTGACCGGCACTGCCGCAGCACAAGCTCCTGCGAACAAGCCAGCACCACATAGCCGCCGTGACGATTCGCGGCGTTGAACACCCCGGTTAGCGCGTCGAGCCCCGCCCCGTCGACAAAGTCGGCCCGGTCGACATCGATGACGAGCTTCCAATGTCCTTGGGCGATCAGACTGAGCATGAAGTCCAACAGTCGCGTGGAGCCGTGGATGTCGACCATACCGACGATCTCCGCGACGATCACCGAAGGGTTATTGGGTGCCGAATAGTGCCGCATCCGAGGTGCGGAGTCGGTCATCAGTACGCCTCCAGAGCGGGTGACCTGACAGCGCCCGCTACCAAGCGGGGCAGAGGATTACCGTCCATGACGGCAGTTTTATCCCGTTTATCCCGCAGCTATGGCTCCAGCGATCAAATGAGCTCATCGAAACGCGCTGTTGAGGCGGCACGCCCTGCACGAGGCGGGCGTGGCCCACGACGACCTCGAGGGCCGCCGCACCACCGGCAAGCTCCTCCTCAGCCCTTAAAGCCTGTCGATCTCGGTCAGATCGATGTCGATGTCGAAGGGAACAGTCGTCTTCAGCCTCTCGTGGTGAATCCCCGTCGGCACGTAGGACTGGGTGGCCGGGTCCAGCTCGTACGTATACACAATGGGCCGCCCCGAGTCATTCTCTACGCGCCAAAAGTGCGGTATACCCGCCTTGGCATACAGCTGCGGCTTGCGCTCCCGGTCACGCACTTCCGAATCCGCCGACACGACCTCCACGGCGAGCGTGATATCGGCACCCTTGTGGGCGGTCTGATCTGCACCGATCACCGACGCCGCATTGACAACGACGAGGTCCGGCTCCGGTCGCTGCCGTTGGGCCAGGATCACGCTCATCTCGCGGCGCACTCGTAGGTCTTTCGGCGCGGTGCGACGCAGTCCGTTAACGAGTATGTCCATCACCAGCGTGTGGAACGCCGCCTGCGGGCTCACGAAGACAAGGCTCCCGTCGATCAGCTCAGTGTGCGGGGGGAGTGCCGTGAGCCTGTCGAGGTCGTCCGCAACGAAGCCGTCCGGTGGCGGGAAAGCCCAGGCGGGCAGCGTCTCTGCCGCATCGGGCAGCGGTGCTGCGGTCATCTCGTCTCCTTCGTGGAGACGACCGGAGTCGTCATCCGACATGCGAGTAACGGTACCCAACTCACGTGCGCGCCACCGTTGACGATGCCGTCCTGGCAGGACGCACCGTCGCGCGCACGTAATGTATATCAGTGATTACCTTACGTGGCGAAAGTTTGACGGTGCAGGGGAAGCTCGTCAGTCGGCCTCCGGGCGGAGGGTGCGGTGGGTGATGTCGTTGACCGCACGGAGGACGGGCGGGGTGGTCATGGCGGCCGGGTCGAGGGGGCGGGGAGAACTCACCACGAAGCGGGCCGTCTCGCCGGGGAGCAGGGTGAGGAGCATGTCGTCGACCTCGGCGGCCGGGTCGAGGCGGTCGGGGAACAGGCAGACGTCGCGGAGCAGCACCCGCGCGGTGAGCGTGAGCTCGATGCCGCCGTCGACCGGGCGCAGTGAGGTCGTGCAATCGGGGGCGGGCAGCGCGAGGTCTTTGTCGGGGGCGAAGAACCACAGGGCTCGGGTGTCGGGCGTGGTGACCACGAGGAGTTCGGCCGAAGGGTCGGCGGGGGCGACGAGGTCGGAGGGGATCGGCACGGCGGCGACCTGGCGTGGCGGGACGGTCAGCGGCAGGTCGGCGGCGGCGAGTTCGCGGCCGGTGAAGGAGTGCCGGACGGCGCGGGCGGGCAGGTCCCACGCGAGATCGGTGTCGTTGACCGCCACCAGTACGAGACCGTCGGCGCACGGCTGGACGGTCAGCAGCCGGTCGGCGTAGGCGCGGCGCAGCGCGTACCACAGCGGCTTGCGCCGTCCGTCGCCGTCTATCGCCGCCCAGGAGGTGACCGGCCAGCAGTCGTTGAGCTGCCAGACCACACTGCCCGCGCACTCCGGCCACAGCGCGCGAAAGTGCTCGACGCCGAGCGTGATGGCCCGGGCCTGGTTGAGCTGGGTGAGGTAGTGCCAGTCGTCGAAGGTGTCGGGCTTGGGGAAGTACGGCTCAAGACCGCGGGCCAGCTTGCCGTTCCCGTCGGCGGCCTTCTGGTGATGGAGCAGGAGCGGCGCGTCGGGTGTCAGCGGCTCTTCGGTGTGTGTGATGGCGCGGCGCAGCGTGGCGTACGTCGCCGGTCCCTGGAAGCCGAACTCGGCCGCGAACCTGGGCCTCTTGTCGCGATAGGCGGCGTAGTCGCGCTGGTTCCAGACGTCCCAGATGTGTGCCGTGCCGTGGTTGAGCTCGTCAGGGTGGGTTTCTCTGTTGCCTGAGTAGGGGCTGCCCGGCCAGTACGGTCGGGCCGGGTCCAGCTCTGCGACGAGGCGGGGCAGCAGGTCGAAGTAGTAGCCGGCGCCCCAGGTACGCCCGGCCAGCCGCTCTCGCCAGCCCCAGTCGGCGAACCCCCAGAGGTTCTCGTTGTTGCCGCACCACAGCGCCAGGCTGGGATGCGGCGCGAGCCGGGTGATGTTGTCGCGCGCCTCCGCCTCGATCTCGGCCGGGAACGGGCCCTCCTCCGGGTAGGCGGCACAGGCGAACGGGAAGTCCTGCCAGACCAGCAGCCCGAGCTCGTCGCACAGATCGTAAAAGTCGTCGCTCTCATAGATCCCGCCGCCCCAGACGCGGACGAGGTTGAGCCCGGCGGCGCACGCCTGGCGCAGCCGTACGGCATAGCGGTCGCGGTCCACCCGGGCCGGGAAGCAGTCGTCGGGGATCCAGTTGGCGCCGCGGGCGAAGACGGGCGCCCCGTTGACGACGAGGGTGAACGCCGAGCCTCGGGCATCGGGGGCGGTGTCCACCCGGACGTCGCGAAAGCCGACGCGCATCCGCCGGCCATCGAGGGTGCCGCCGGGGCCGGTGAGGGAGAGGTCCAGGTCGTACAGGGGCTGGTCGCCGTACCCGCGGGGCCACCACAGCGCGGGCGAGTCGACCTTGAGCTCGACGGTCGCGGCCGTCTGCCCGGCGGGGATCACGGCGGTCGTCGAGCGGCCCGCGAGGTCGATGCTGAGGGTCAGCTCGTCGGCGGCGAGACGGTCCAGCGTCGTGTGCACGATGACGCGTCCGTCGGCGGACGCCTGCGGCCGGACCGCGGCCAGCCGCGCCGTCGACCATGACCGCAGGCCGATCGGCCGCCAGATGCCGGCGGTCACCAGCGTCGGCCCCCAGTCCCAGCCGAAGTTGCACGCCATCTTCCTGATGAAGTTGTACGGCTCGGGGTAGGCGCCTGGCCGGTCGCCGAGCTCGTCGCGCAGTCGTTCCGCGTACGCGTACGGCGCGGCGAACCGCACGACGAGCCGGTTCGCGCCGGGCCGCAGCGCGCCGACGACGTCGAAGCGGTAGCGGCGGTGCATGTTGGTGGTCTGCCCGAGCACCACGCCGTTGAGCTCCACCGTCGCGACCGTGTCGAGGCCGGCGCAGTCGAGTTCCGTGCGCGCGGCGCCCACCGGCGTCCAGTCGAACGTGGTCTCATACGCCCAGTCCGTACGGCCGATCCAGCCGAGCCGCAGCTCGTTGTCGTCGAGGTAGGGGTCGGGGATCAGCCCGGCGGCGAGCAGGTCGGTGTGCACGCAGCCGGGCACGGTCGCGGGCACCGGGTCCGGGCCGATGTGTGGCTCGCCGCCGATCGGACGCAGCGTCCAGGCGCGGTCGAGGGCACGGTAGGTCATCAGCAACTCTCCCCGAGGGGTCGGCGATCAGCCCTTCAGGCCGCTGAGCACGATGCCGCGGGTGAAGTGGCGCTGGAATATGAGGAAGAAGACGATGGTGGGCAGCGACGCGAGCAGGGCACCCGCCATGATCGCACCCTGCGACTGGGCCCCGACGTAGTAGGAGTTCATCCGGGCCAGCGCGACGGGAATGTTGGCCATGCCGTCGCTTTGCACGATGATCAGCGGCCAGAGGAAGTTGTTCCACTCGGCCAGCACGATGAAGATCGACATCGCGGCGAGCGCCGGGCGCAGCAGCGGCAGTACGATCCGCCACCAGATGCGCCACTCCCCCGCGCCGTCGACTCTGGCCGCGTGGATCAGCTCGTTCGGGATCGAATGCAGGTACTGCACCAGGAAGAACACGACGAACGCCTTCGCGATCGCCGGAACGATGTACCCCTGGTAGGTGCTCAGCCAGCCCAGGTTGCGCATGATCACATAGTTGGGAATCAGCGTGGTCTGCCACGGCACCATCATCGAGGCGATGATCACGATGAAGATCACCCTGCGCCCGGGAATCCGGTGCTTGGCGATGACGTACCCGGCGAGTGAGCAGACGAGCAGCGCAAGCACGGTGATCGAGGTCGTGATCACCAGGCTGTTGATCATGAACCGCCAAAAGCCGAGCGACACCTGCGGGAACCGCTGGAGCAGCCCGCTCGTGTGCGCGGGGTCGGGCTGGGCCGGGGTCCACGCCGGGTCGTAGAAGCTGGTGAGCCGCGGGTTGGCCGGCACGAAGGACGGCGGCTGGCGGGTGATCTCCTGGAACGGCTTGAAGACGGTGATGACCATCCAGTAGAAGGGGATGATCATCGTGACGGCGAGCAGGTAGAACGGCAGCCGCAGCAGCCGCGCCGTCCGGCCCGGTCGCCCGCCGCGGGCGGATCGGGCACGGGGCCGGGCGGCGGCGCCGTGCATGCCGTCGACGCCGTCGACGGCGCCGGGCGAGATCACACTGGGTGCGGCCATCACAGCTCCTTGAAGGCCCGGCCGATGCGCAGGTTCACCAGGCTGATCACGAAGATGATCACAAAGAGCACCCAGGCGATGGCCGACGCGTACCCGAGCTGGAAGTGCGTGAAGCCGATGTCATACAGGTACGGCACGATCATCAGCCCGGAGTCGAGCACGCCCCCGATGGTGTTGGCGTTGGTGCGGAAAACGATGTAGACCGCTTCGAAGATCTGGAATGCGGCGATCAGCGAGGTGACGACGACGTACGTGGTCACCGGCCGCAGCAGCGGCAGCGTGATGCGGCGGAACTGCTGCCAGGTCGAGGCGCCGTCGATGCGGGCGGCCTCGTAGTACTCCTCGGGGATCGAGTTGAGCCCGGCGACGAAGATGACCATCCCGTAGCCCATGCCGCCCCAGACCGCCATGAGCACGAGGATCGGCACGCTGAGCCCGGGTGTCGCCAGCCACTCGATGGCCGTGCTGTGGCCGAACCAGCGGATGACCGTGTTGGCGAGCCCGAAGTCGTTCGGGTCGAAGATCCATTTCCAGATCAGCATGATCGCGATCGTCGACGTGACCGACGGCAGGAAGAAGATCGTCCGCATGACGCGATGCGACCAGCTCGATCCGCGGAAGGCGAGCGCGAGGCCGAGCGAGAGCAGGGTGCCCAGCACGACCGTGGCCGCGACGTACGTGCCCGTGTTGGACAGCGCGTGGCGGAACCGGTCGTCCTCGGCGAACAGCCGCCGGAAGTTCTCCAGGCCGGTCAGCTTGGGCGGGCTCACCCCATCGAAGTCGGTAAAGCTGAGGTACAGCGAGTTGGCCAGCGGCCAGATCAGGAAGCCGGCGAACAGCCCGGCGAACGGCAGCAGCATCACGTACGAGACGGCGTTGCGCCGCAGCCAGCTCCTGGTCCGCCGCATCCGCCCCATGGAGACGGTCGCCACGGCGGCTCCTCCCTTCGTCAGGGGTCGAGGGGGCGAGGGGTGGCGCGCGGACCGGATCACCACGCTCCCAGGGTTGGGATCCGGCCCGCGCGGCTCCGGTTAGGCGGCGTTGGTCTCCATGATCTTGGCCGCCTTGGTGAGGGCGGTCGCGGAATCGGACTTGCCGAGGATGGCCGACTGCAGCTGCTTGGCCACGTCGGGCGCCGCCTCGTCCCAGCCGGGGCAGCCCGGCGCCGGCATTCCGGTCTTGAGCGACTGCGTGACCGCGGCCGCCTGGCCCGGCGGGAAGTCCGCCTTGGTCACCGAGTCCGGGCGCGGCGGGATGTACGGCACGGCGCGTCCCTTGGCGACGCCGATCATCGCGTCGATCGCCTGGTCGGTGTAGAGGAACTTGATGAAGTCGGCGGACTGCGCGGCGTACTTGCTGAACGCGGTGACGCCGATCGACCGGCCACCGATGAACGCCGCGGAACTCGCCGGGCCGGCGGGCAGCGTGGTGACCGCCCACTTGCCCTTGAGCTTCGGTTTGGCGGACGGGATGGTGTTGCCGATCCAGTTGCCGGAGTACGTCATCGCCGTGCCGGTGTCCAGCGCGTTCTCACCGGTGATGTTGGCGGTGGGGGCGCCGTGCTTCTCGTAGAGGCTGATCCAAAACTCGAGCGCCCGCTTCGCCTGCGGCGTGTGCAGCGCCGGCTTGCAGTCCGGCGTGTAGAACGAGCCGCCGGCCTGGTAGAGGAAGTTGAAGTAGCCGATCCAGTCCAGGTTGCCCCAGTCGATGCTGAACGGCTTCTTCACGCCGGCGGCCTTGAGCTTGGTGATGGCGGTGGTCAGCTCGTCCCAGGTCTTGGGCGGGGTGACGTTGGCCTTCGCCAGCAGGTCGGTGCGGTAGTAGAACAGCTCGGTCGACATGTCGATGGGGATGCCGTAGACGGAGCCGTCCGGCGACGCGGCCGACTTCCACATCTGCGGATGCGCCTGCGGCTTGAGCGACTCGATGCCGAACTTGCGCAGATCGACCATGCCGCCGCGGCGGCCGAACTGGATCATCCAGGTCAGCCCGCCGGAGACGATGTCGGGCCCGGTGCGGCTGGTGGCCGCGGCGAGGAGCTTCGCGTACGAGTCGTCCCAGGTGAGCGTCTGCACCTTGATGGTCACGTTCGGATGCGACTGATGGTAGAGATCGGCCGCTTTCTGAAAGATGCGGGTGTCATCGTCGCCGCCGGTCGACCAGTAGGTGATGGTGGCGGGGGCGTTCGTACTGGCCTGTTTCGGCTGTGACGTGCCGCTCGTCGCGCAGCCCGCGCCGAGCACGGTCATCAGACCGATACAGGCGATCGAAGCGAACGTGCGTCGCATGCGGATCTCCGTTCTGCCGGGGGTGAGCGGCGCACCGTCCGCACCTCGGATCGGGTGTGCTCACGCACCGGCCTCCATACGGCGGGCCCCGAGGTCATCGCCCGCACCGTCCGGCCGGTGCCTGAGCCCTTCGGGCGCCGGTGCAGATCATGACAGCACTAAACCGGTCAAGTTACAAGCTCACGCCGACCGGATTTCATGCGCCTTTCACAACCTCCTTGATGGGCTGTTGCTGCCGCACACGGAGATCTGACAGGGTATGGCGGAGCGTGCCGGATACGTCCCGGACGTTAACCGGTTAATGGGCCGACCGGCGTGGCGGTACTCGGCCGCGGGGTTTGGCCGACGATCGACCGGCAAACGCGGCCCGATCGGTACGGCCCTCCGCTAATCTGCGTAAACGCGAACGTTGCGCTGCATGGCAGGCATGGGAGGGTCGTGTCCGGACAAATCACGGTTAGTCCGCTGCAAAAGGGGGACCCTGAGCAGCTCGGCTCGTACCGGCTGGTGGGCCGCATCGGCCGGGGCGGCATGGGCACCGTCTACCTTGCCGAAAGCGGCCACGGCGAACGCGCCGCGGTGAAAGTGATCAATCTGGACCTCGCCCACGATGACGCCTTCCGGCTGCGCTTTCGCCGTGAAGTGGAGTCCGCCCGCCGGGTGCGCCGCTTTTGCACGGCGCCGGTCCTCGACGCGCAGCTCGAGGGCGAGCCGCTCTACATCGTCACCGAGTACGTCGACGGCCCCAACCTCGACCAGTTCATCCGCACGAGCGGGCCCATGCGCGGCTCCAGCCTGGAGCATCTGGCCGTCGGCGTGGCGACCGCGCTGACCGCCATCCACGGTGCCGGCGTCATCCACCGCGACCTCAAGCCGGCGAACGTGCTGCTCTCGTCGGTCGGGCCGCGTGTGATCGACTTCGGCATCGCCCGCGCTCTGGACTCGGTCGCCGAGGCGACCCGGACGGGACAGTTCGTCGGCACCCCCGCCTACATGGCGCCCGAAGTGATCGAGGGCAAGCCGGCGGCGGCGGCGTCCGACGTGTTCGCCTGGGGTTGCGTGGTCGCCTACGCGGGCACCGGCCAGGCTCCCTTCGCCGCGCCCACCGTGCCGGCCGTCATGTATCAGATCTTGCACGCCGAGCCGGCGCTCGACGGGATCGATCCGGCGCTGCGCGAGTTGGTCGAGCAGGCGCTGGCCAAGGACCCGGCGCGGCGCCCGACCGCCCAAGAGTTGCTCGACCGGCTCGTCGGCCACGATCACGCCGACACCGCCCAGGTCGCGGAGACCGTGCGCCGGACCTGGCCGAACGAGCCGGCGCCCACCGCGGCCATGGCGCAGGGGCCGCCGGCGTACCGGACGCGGCAGGACATCCCGCCGACCGTGCCCTACCCGGGCGGCGGCCAGGTGGGCGCCCCGCCGATGGGGCCGGGCGCCGGCCACGGGCCCGGGCGGGGACCGGCTCCGGCCGGGGCGGCCGGGGCGGCGGGAGGCGCGGGACCGCCCGGGGCCGCGCGCCAGACCAGCAGGCCGCCGCTACGTCAGATCGTGCTCGGCGTCGTCGGCGTCACCGTCGCGGCCGTCGTGATCGGCGCGCTGGTCGTCTTCATGACGAAGGGGCGCGGCGGGCCGCCGGACCAGACCTCGTCGATCTTCGACGACGATTTCTCCAACACCAGCTCCGGCTGGTCGGGCTCCACCTGGATCTCGGGCAACGGCTACTACCAGGGCGGTTATCGCATCGACGCAGGCGGCATCACCCCGAGCCGCTGGGAGGCATCTCCGTACGAGCAGAAGGTGCCGGAACGCGTCCTCGTCACCGCCGACGCCCGGACGCTCGGCGGACCGGACTACGGGCAGTTCGGGCTGTTTTGCCGCGCCGGCGAGGGCAGCGGCTCGCAGGCGACCATGTACGAGTTCCTCGTCCGCGCCGACGGCAAGGGGACGTTGATCCGCAAGCGCGCCGGCCAGAGCGGGTCGAAGGAACTCGCGAACGAGACGAGCGCCCCGGGTTTCGAAAAGGGCGGGCAGAACCACCTGCAGGCAGCCTGCGAGCAGGACGGCGGCCAGGTCCGGCTGCGGTTTTGGTTCAACGGCCGCCTTGCCGCGTCGGCGACGGACGCCGACCGCCCGCTGCCCACCGGCAACGCCGGCCTGATCGTCGCCCAGCAAAACGGCGGCAGCGGCGGCGACAGCCGGGTCCATTTCGACAACTTCCATATGGCCAACATCACCGGCTGACCCGCGCCCGCCCCGCCTGCGCCGCCCGCCCCGCCCGCTCAGGTCGTGCGCTCCACCCGGATGTGGATTCCGGGGTCATCAGACTGGTGGGTTCCCGTGTTTGCGGTCGGGCAGGTCGGCGTGTTTGGCGCGCAACATGGCCAGTGCGCTTATCAACGCCGCCCGGGTGTCGCCCTGGTCGATCACGTCGTCCACCAGGCCCCGCTCCGCCGCGTGCAGCGGATGCATCAGCTCCGCTCGATACTCCTTGATTTTTTGCTCGCGCACCGCATCCGGATCGTCTGCCGCGGCGATTTCCTTGCGGAAGATGACGTTCGCCGCGCCCTCCGCACCCATCACCGCGACCTCATTGGCGGGCCAGGCGAACGACAAGTCCGCGCCGACCGATCGCGAATCCATCACGATATAGGCCCCGCCGTAGGCCTTCCGCATGATCAGCTGAATCCGTGGCACCGTCGCGTTGCAGTAGGCGTAGAGCAGCTTCGCACCGTGCCGGATGATACCGCCGTGCTCCTGCGCGACACCCGGCAAGAACCCCGGAACGTCCACCAGGGTCACCAGGGGGATGTTGAACGCGTCGCACCACTGCACGAACCGCGCCGCTTTCTCACTGGCATGGATGTCCAACACCCCGGCCAGCACCGCAGGCTGATTGGCCACGATACCGACCACGTGACCGTCCATCCGGGCCAGCGCACACACCACATTGGCCGCGAAACCCGGCTGGATCTCGAAATGCTCCCCCTCGTCAACGATTTCCTCAATCACCGAAAGCACATCGTAGGATCGCTTAGGGTCGGTCGGCACCAGATCGCCCAGTACGTCGGTACGCCGGGTCGGTGTATCCCAGGTCGGCACCCGCGGTGCCGGCTCCCGATTGTTCGACGGCAATAGCGACACCAGATAACGAACATCAGCCAGGCAGTCTTGCTCGTCGTCGTAGGCGAGCGTGGCGACACCCGAGGTGCCTGCGTGTACGTCGGCGCCACCCAACCCATTGCGGGTAACCGTCTCCCCGGTGACCGCTTGCACCACGTCCGGCCCGGTGAGGAACATTTGCGCCGACTCGCGCACCATAAACACGAAATCGGTCAGCGCCGGAGAATATGCCGCACCCCCCGCACACGGCCCAAGCACCACACTGATCTGCGGAATCACTCCCGAACACTGGGTGTTACGCAGGAAGATTCCACCGTACCCGGCGAGCGCGGACACACCTTCCTGGATCCGCGCCCCCGCCCCATCGTTCAAGCTCACCAACGGCGAACCAGCCGCCACAGCGAGATCCATCACCTTGTGAATCTTGGCCGCATGCGCCTCACCCAGCGCACCACCGAAAACCCGGGAATCATGCGCATAGACGAAGACCTGCCGACCATGTATGTTGCCCCATCCAGTGACCACGCCATCGGAATGCGGACGGCGATCCTCCATGCCGAACCCACTCGCCCGATGCCGTCGAAACGGCTCAATCTCATGGAACGAACCCTCATCCAACAACAGATCAATCCGCTCATAAGCGGTCAACTTCCCCCTGGCACGCTGACGCCCGGTCGCCGACTGGTCTTTGCCCTCCCGAATAGAGGCCCGCAGACCAGCCAAATCCTGACTCTGCAGACGCAGTGCGGTCATAGACGAACTCGTCATTGACCATTCTCCATTCCAAATAACCGGCAATTGATCCGGTGGAAATCTTTCCTTCACGTAAGGGTCGACGGAGCGATTGGTGCTCCATCATGTCCCGGCTTCAGCGTGGGAGAACGGCTGGCCGATCCATACGAGGGCCAGCGGGTTCATCGTGCGGTCCGATCGACGACTCTGCCAGCGAGCACGTGATGTGGCGGGGCGGGCGTTCAAACCACTTGCCGCGGACGGCGTCCAGCACCCATCAGCGCGAGCTGGCGCCGACCGCGTGCGGTGGTCCACGTGGGGCTTCAGCGGCCACGTGTGGACCGTCAGTTCCACCCTCACCCACCGACAAGCCATGAGCTCGTCTCCATAGCACCGGTCACCAAAATGGCATCACGACCGAGTTCAGCAGTTCGATGAACGGGTGTTTGGTTCCAATAGTTGACGGCGGACGCGGATGCACCGGCGTCTTCGCGAGTACCTTGAATAAGATCATCACCGCGCTTTTGTCGCGCAAAGTATGCCCTGTACGGGGAGGGCGTCCGGTGGCAACTCGGCGGGGTCCTTGGAAATCGCCTTGGTGACCGTGAACCCACATTCTTCCAGCAGACTCTGGTACGTCGACAGTTTTTGCGGTCCACCCTGACCCATGGTGCAGCCGAGGAAGAAGCTCGCGAAGAAGTCAACGGTGTAGTTGTCGGCGTCCTTGATGTTTTCTGGATATACCGGGACGAGGATGTGGACCTGCCCACCGACATTCAGCGACTCGTAAACGCCGTCAAGGATCTTGCGCACCTCACTCTTGTCAAACATGTCGAGGAAGTGTTTGATCAGAACGACGTCGAAGCCCTTGGGAACGCTCTTGAAGACGTCACCGCCGATGAATGAGCAGTACTCGTCCACGCCGTGATCGCGGAAGTTCCGTAGACTTTCCTCTTCCTTTTCTGGCAGGTCGAATGTCGTCACTCGAAGTCCCGGCGAGGCCTTCAGCCGATACGTGTGAATCGCTCCGAGACCGGTATTTCCGGCCAGGTCGAGCACCCGCGAGCCGGACGGTACATCGATGTTGTCGAAGAACCAGGGGTCAATGCGAGCGGTGACACCGTTCATGGCGCGCGCCCAGGTCTCGCGCAGGTCCTTGTGCTCCGCCACGGCGGCGTACAGGTCCCCGTCAAATCCATAAAGCTCTTTCAGGCCGACGAGCGTCCCGGTCCGCACGCTGTCCGTGAGATAGAACAGCTGCCTGAGCGTGACGACCTTGATCAGATTCATCATGCCGAGGACCCGCTGGAGGTCGGCGTCGGCCACGTCCTCGAGCGAGTCGAGGGAATACTCGCCGGAAGCGTCGTCGTACGCGACGAAGCCCTCCTTGATCAGCAAATACAGGAGCTGTTCCACAGCATCGGGCTTGGCCCCAACGGCGGCACCGAGCTTGACCGCGGTCATGCCGGGGTTCTCCCGGAGCGCATCAATGATGCCAAGTTCAAAACAGGACAGCAGATTCATAAACCGCGCGGGCCCTACCATGTATTCGCGGAATCGCGCGAGTGTGGTTTCTGCGGTCATTACCTAATCCCTTCGAGTCGAGCGAAACAGATCCCCACCTCGATGAGGAGGGTAACCGTTACGTATCGCTGTTCGTGACGAAATATTCAAGGTTGATTCGCTATTCGATCGCGGCACCGGCGCCGGGTCGCCGAACTCGGCCCATCATGCCGTCTTTGTCGCGCACAGTATTCCGTGTATGGGGAGAGCGTCCGGTGGCAGTTCGGCGGGAGTCTGGGCAATCGCCTTGGTGACCGTAAATCCACATTCTTCTAGCCAATCCCGGAACGTCGACAGCTTTTGTGGTCCGCCCTGACCCGTAGCGCAGCCGAGGAAGAAACTGGGATAGTAGTCAACAGTGCAGGAATCCTTGATGTTTTCCGTATATACCGGGACGAGGATGTGGACCTGCCCACCGACATTCAGCGACTCGTAAACGCCGTCAAGGATCTTGCGCACCTCACTCTTGTCAAACATGTCGAGGAAGTGTTTGATCAGAACGACGTCGAAGCCCTTGGGAACGCTCTTGAAGACGTCACCGCCGATGAATGAGCAGTACTCGTCCACGCCGTGATCGCGGAAGTTCCGTAGACTTTCCTCTTCCTTTTCTGGCAGGTCGAATGTCGTCACTCGAAGTCCCGGCGAGGCCTTCAGCCGATACGTGTGAATCGCTCCGAGACCGGTATTTCCGGCCAGGTCGAGCACCCGCGAGCCGGACGGTACATCGATGTTGTCGAAGAACCAGGGGTCAATGCGAGCGGTGACACCGTTCATGGCGCGCGCCCAGGTCTCGCGCAGGTCCTTGTGCTCCGCCACGGCGGCGTACAGGTCCCCGTCAAATCCATAAAGCTCTTTCAGGCCGACGAGCGTCCCGGTCCGCACGCTGTCCGTGAGATAGAACAGCTGCCTGAGCGTGACGACCTTGATCAGATTCATCATGCCGAGGACCCGCTGGAGGTCGGCGTCGGCCACGTCCTCGAGCGAGTCGAGGGAATACTCGCCGGAAGCGTCGTCGTACGCGACGAAGCCCTCCTTGATCAGCAAATACAGGAGCTGTTCCACAGCATCGGGCTTGGCCCCAACGGCGGCACCGAGCTTGACCGCGGTCATGCCGGGGTTCTCCCGGAGCGCATCAATGATGCCAAGTTCAAAACAGGACAGCAGATTCATAAACCGCGCAGGCCCTACCATGTATTCGCGGAATCGCGCGAGTGTGGCTTCTGCGGTCATTACCTAATCCCTTCGAATCAACCGAAACAGATCCCCACGTCGCTGAGGAGCACTGGGGGCACCGCTACGCATCGCTGTCCAGATCGTGGTTCACGTGGCCGGCGTCGACCTGGTCCTGGCGGCGGCTGTTCCGGCGCGATGTGTGTTGGAGACGGCGCCGTGGCCTCGAATTGTGGATCATGGGCCCTTTCAACCAGACCAGCCGCCTCCACTCTCGATGGAAATTCGGGCCGTCACAGCGGCTTACTTCTCAGCATCGGCCACGGGACTTGGCTGGGACTGTCCAACGGGTTGGCGCCGGCTTGGTGCGTCAATTGGACGCCTCTGCCGGGAATCTTGATGATCGCCGCCGTGGGGGCGGTCGCGGATACCTGGGGTGAGCACGCAACCGTTCGATGTGGACGACCATGGGGTCGGCACGCGCTATAGATGGGATGGCCCGCCCGGATCGGCGGCCAGGAGGATAAAAGTAACTATGCTAATGGTATAATTACCTGGGATTGGCGGCCCGCAAGTGTGGCGTGCACGCTCATCTGTTATCCGGCAGATCGCCCGACGAAGCGCCCATGGTCCGATGCGTGTCCGGAGAGGAGAATCGATATTCAGGTTCAGGTGCTTGGGCCGCTATGGATTTCCTGCGGAGACATCAAGATGATGCCCACCGCACGGAAACCACGTCAGATTCTCGCGCTGTTCTTGCTCAACCACTCGCGGCTCGTACCCATGGCTACATTGATAGAAGAACTGTGGGATGGGCGCGCGCCGAAAACGGCGCGGGCGGCCGTGCAGATCTATGTCGCCCAGCTACGTAAGAAGTTCGCCGAGGTCACCGGACAGAGTATGGATACCGTCGGCAGCCAGATGTTGCGCACGGCGCGAAACGGCTATGAATTCCTCGCCGAACTGACCCAGTTCGACCTGCGGGCCTTTCGTCAGCTGGAACGAGCGGGGGCAGCGGCTATGGCCGATGGCGACCTGGTCACGGCTGCTCAGGATTTTCATGATGCGCTGTCGTTGTGGCGTGGTCCGGCGTTGGCCGACCTCGAACCGGGGCCGAGCATCCGTGCCGAGGTGGCCGGGCTTGAGCAGTCGAGGGTGACGATGCTGGAACATCGCATCGAACTGGAATTGCGGCTTGGGCGGCATCGGGAGGTCCTCGGTGAACTCACCAACCTGGTGGCGCGCGATAGATTTCACGAGGACCTGCATGCGCAGTACATCATCGCGCTGTACCGCTCTGGCTACCGCGCCCGGGCGCTGGAGGCATTTCATCGGCTGCGCAAGGACATGCTTGACGAGTTCGGCCTGGAACCGTCCCCCAGGCTGCACCGGTATTACCAGGCGGTGCTCACCTCCAACCCGGTCCTGGACGAGATGCCGGTGCTGCCGCTGCCCGCAGAGCCACCGGCGCGGACGCCGTAGCGGGCACTCTTAGGACGGAACACCCAAACCAAACGCCCTCCGAGAACGGATGTAGCCGCCTGCGGTGTCCATGGCCGCGGCGCCGGCGCCCCGGATGACGTGCCGTAGCCTCGCGATCCGAGTGGACGGCGCTATGCCGAGATCATCGTGCATGTTCCGCCGTAGCTCGTCGAACACCTCGAGGGCCCGAATGCGGTATCCCGACCGGTACAAGGCGATCATGAACTGGGCGTGCAGTTCTTCATGGTGGGGATGCCGGACGACGAGCCTGGCCAACTCGCTTAGTATCGCGCGATGCCGGCTCAGATCCAGCTGCGTACCGAAGAACAGGGCCAATGTGTCCAATCGAGACTGATCGAGTTCGGCAACAGCGGCGCGGAGCAGCCTGCCGTGGTCGACGTCCCGTAGGGCCGGGCCACGCCACAAGCCGAGTGCCTCGCTAAGCACCTGGCTAGCGCCGAGGACGTCACCGGCATTCATTAGCGTCTGTGCCGACGACCGCAGCCGATGGAACTCGGGCAGGTCGAAGGAGGCCAGGCCGATGTTGATTTGATAGCCGTCATCGCGGGTCTGCAACAGATCTTGCGCGATCGCGCCGCGGGTGGCGCCGAGCTTTCGCGCGAACTCCGTACGCAGATAAAAAATGTGGGATTGAAGTGTTGTCAAGGCACACCGCCGTGGCGTGTCGTCCCATAGCTCGGCGATCAGCGATCTGGTCGATACGCGGTACGATGCATTGAGCAGCAACAACGCGAGCAGTTGCCGCGGCTTCCCCGTAATGTGTATCAACTCTTGGCCGTCTTCCTCGACCGACAGCGAACCCAACACCAGAAAATCCATAAGTGCACCCAGATAGGTCGGCAATAGAGCTGCGGCGCGCGTGGGCTACCGGGCAAAGACCAACGTGGCGGGCGACGGTGTGGGGTGGAACGAGACGTCGTGGAAGCCGGCCTGAGCGAGCCAGCCCTGGTAGTCAGCCCGCCGCCAGGTCCCGCCCTTCTTGCTCTTGAGCAGCATCTCCGAAGCGAAGATGAGCGGAAAGGACGGGCCGCCCCGGTCGTCGTCCACGACGTAATCACAGACGACCAACGTGCCTCCAGGCTTGAGGGCCTGCCGGACCTTAGCGAAGATCGCTACGTTGTCCTCCGGCCCCTCCTGGTGCGCGACGTGGGAGTACACCGCGATGTCGTAAGCGGCGGTGCCGAGGTCGATGGTATGAAAATCACCGTCAATGCAGGTGAATCGGTCTGCCACGTCATGCTCCTTGAGAAGCCGACGGGCGATCGCGTTAACCGGCCCCCAATCGAGCTGGGTCGAGCGGGCAGCGGGGTTGAGCTCGAGCCAGATGGCTGAGTAGATGCCCGAGCCACCGCCCAGGTCAAGGATCGAGATCTCCCCGGCATCAGCCAGGCAAAGCAGGTCAGCGGCGATCGTCGCCACCGGAACCGACTGTGCGGCGATGGCGGGGACAACCTCCTCCCAGTGGGGGTTGTCGGCCACCTCTACCATCGCGTCCGCGATCGGTCCCCCAGCGCGGAATACGTCGATCTGGTTCGCCAACTTGCCCATCTCGCCCAGCTTGAGTTTCGCGAAGCTGCTCAAGCTGGTGCGTTGGCCTTCGACCAGGAAGGTCGCCGCTTCGGCGGTGTTGCGATATTTGGCGTCGCGCAGCTCGACCAAGCCCAAGGCGACCAGCCCATCGAGCAAGGTTTGCGCGCCCCGCTCGGAGATACTGGCCTTGGTGGCCAGTTGGTCGACTGTGTCCGCGCCGGCTTCGAGGTGGGTGAACAGCGAGTGCCTCGCCGCCGCGCCGAGGATGCCGGTGGCCCAGTAGCCGTTGGCGATCTCCAGAATCCGATCCGGCCTCGGTTGGTTGTTATTCACTATGCCTCCTGAGTCCTATGTGCCCGTGTGTGAGTCAGGAGCACGATACGCAAAATTGCATGGTTGGACGATCGATCCGTTTATACGATTCGTCCAAGCGTTTTGCTTCCTTGCTTCTGCGCGCTGTTTCTGCACGCTGCCAAGTTCCGACGTCGACGGCGTCTACTGGACTCGGCTCGTGCTCTGCGGCGCGTCTATGCACCAGCTGCCCACCGCCATTTCTGCGGTGATGCCAGGGCCGAAACCCGCGATGACACCGGTTGCATCTTGCGCCATCGCGCCTTCTTCGAAAAGCCTACGCAGCGCGTCGAGTACGACGGCACTTGCAATATTGCCATATTCTGTCAACGTCGCCCAGCTGTGGCGAAACATTTTATGATCGACATCCAGGAACTTGCTCAGATCACCCAATATCCGTGGGCCGCCGGCGTGAATGATATAAAAATCGAGATTGGCGATATCCCAACCATGGCTCGTAGCGAGCTCACGCAGCACTGGAGCCAGTGGCTCCATCGTCCCGGGCACCCGTCGATCCAGCTGGAAGTGGAAGCCGGTGGCGCGCACCGCATAGGAAATCCATTCCTCGGTGTTCGGAATGAGATATGAGGCATTTCGTTCCAATGCCATACCGGTGCCGCCGCTCCCCCGCACCACGGCGGCCGCGATCGCGTCACCGAACAACCCATCTGATAGCAAGGAACTGATGCCGTCGTCGTCGGGTTGGTAACACAGCGAGCACAGCTCGCAGGAGACGATCAAAACGTTGCTCTCCGGATACGCCATGCAGAAATCCTGGGCACGATTGATCGCCGCACCACCTGCCGCGCAGCCCAGCTGTGCGATAGGTATCTGCCGCGTGTCGGATCGGAATCCCAGATTGTTGATCAGCCATGCAGTCTGCGAGGGCATCAGAAAACCAGTGCATGACACAAATATGATTGCATCAATGTCCGTTGCTATTAATGAGGCATTCTCCAGAGCTTGTTCGATAACCTCGGGACACCATTTTTTGGACTCGTGTTCAAAGATGCGGTTGCGCACCTCGAAGCCGGGATGGCGAAGCGTCTTTTCGATAGGCTGTATGATATGCCGCTTCTGCACGCCTGTGTTCCGAATCAGTCGAAGCGCCAATGGAAGTTGCGGCTTTCCGGCATGCGTTTTTTGGGCAAACTTCAACGTATCTTCCATGGTGATAATGTGTTCGGGCACAATCACCGACGGCTTGCATAGCGTTGGCATATAGAGTCTACCTTCTGTGGGTCGCCAGGAGATACTCCCTAATATCGTCGCTCATCCCGCTTGCCATCGGCTTGGCGTTGACTTGGCTTCCGTTTGATGCGCTGTCAACGAATTCGAGCCGTCCAGTCGTCCTCGACCAGGAGATAGTGGCC
>CALAED010000788.1 GCA_937891035.1 uncultured Thermomonosporaceae bacterium
ACGAGATCGTTTCACGTGACTGGAGTTCAGACGTGTGCTCTTCCGATCTGCAGGACGACGCTCACCTTGTCATCGGCCCCCACGTAGGCGTCCACGTCGCCGGCCAGGGACGAAAGGACCGTCCAGGCGAAGGTGTCGCGACTGGGCTCGCGCCCGTCGACCGTCAACACGGACACGGCTATTCGCATCGCGTCTCCGGTCAGCTCGAACTCGCACTCCAGATCGGTGCCGGGGACCGCCTGGGCTAGGAGCATCGCGCACGCCTCGTCCACGGCGATACGAAGATCCTCGATCTCATCGAGGGTGAAATCGAGGCGCGCGGCCAGGCCCGCGGTCGCCGTCCGCAGCACGGAAAGGTATGCGCTCGCCGCCGGCAACCGGACGATCACCATGTCACGCAAGATGGCTTCGGCGCTGGCCGGCATGGCTGCGGTGTCTTCGGTCACGTTACTCCCTGTGTGAACTAGCCGCTCATTTGAAAGTACCGCGTGATGAGGGCGTTCCGTGTGTTCGCCGCGCCTTGACGAAAACGATGGGGGCCGGCCCGCCGGGCCGACCCCCCATCGTGACGAGGTTTGTTAGAGCTTACCTGCTCATGCTGCCTTCTTGGTCTCCCAGAAGATCGCGTCGATCTCCGCGATCTTGGCCAGGAGGTCGTCGGCCACCTGTACATCCACGCTGCCCTTGGCGCCGGCGGCCCCCGCCGCCTTGGTCGCCTCGTTGAACAACTGGTGAAGATGCGGGTACTTCTCAAAGTGCGGTGGCTTGAAGTAGTCGGTCCACAGCACCCACAGGTGTTCCTTGACGAGTTGTGCGCGCTCTTCCTTGATCACCAAGGCGCGGGCCCGGAACACCGGATCTTCGTTTCCCTGGTACTTCTCCATGATGGCTTTGACGGACTCGGCCTCAATACGGGCCTGCGCCGGGTCATAGACCCCACAAGGCAGGTCACAGTGTGCTGAGACGATCATCTTAGGGCGCAGCAACTGATGTCCCCTTCCTTCGGCTTCGGATCATGCTCCGGGTCCGACACTACTCCGTGGCGATGCCCACTGAGCGGAGAGGTAGTCAATGCGGTTGATGACCGTACTCGTCAAGGGCGAGTCGATGCTGCCGGCGCTGCGCCCCGGTGATCGGCTGATCGTTCGGCTTGGCGCTCCCGTACGGCCGGGCGACATCGTCGTGGCCAGGTACCCCCGCTCGGCGGCCCCCGACCGTGATCCGGCCGGCGGTCCCGACGCCGACCGTGACGGCGAGCGCGCGAGCGACGCGGCCGCCGTGCTGATCATCAAGCGGGCGTTCCGGCGTACGCCCGCGGGATGGTGGCTGGAAAGCGACAACCAGCGCGCGGCCGGCCGCCGGGACAGCTGGGACTTCGGTGCCGTGCCGGACCCGGACATCACCGGTCGCGTGGTCGGGCGCTACTGGCCGCCGTCGCGGCTGACGCTGTCGCTCCCGTACCGCTCGCGGGGACGTACGCGGAAACGCTCGGGCTAGTGCGGTGCCGTCCGCACTAGACGCCTGGCTGGGGCGAGGTGGTGGTCGAGCAGTGCACGGCGCAGTGCCTGCGCGACCGGTTCGCGGTGTTGTCGAAGAAGACGTTGGCGCAGGACGGCGCCTGGCAGACGCGCAGGCGGCCGATCCCGTGGTCGGAGATGTAGATTGCCAGCCCCATGGCGGCGCCCGCGGCGTAGCGGTCGGGGACGGAACCGCTCTCGCTGATGTGCAGATGCCAGCGCTGGCCGTCATGGCCGGAGATCTGCGGGTGGATGGGATGCTGGATCAACAGCGAGTTGAGCCGTTCGACGGCGCCGTCCTCATCGCCGTGGGCCACCGCGTCGAAGATCTTGCGTAGCTCGGCGCGCAACTCGCGGATCGCGTCCAGATCGGTGTGGGTGACCCGGCCGCTCAGGTGTGGGCGAATGGTCAGCAGCTCCCGCAAGGCCGCGAGATCACGGAGCGAGTCCCGCTCGGGCTCGGCCGGGCGCCCGGTATTCACCAGCTCGACCACCAGGTCCGCGTAAGAGGCGAGATCCACATGCGCTCCTTACGGTCGACCCGACGTGAGAGTCATTCCGCTCGTTCGGATTTTACACGTTCCGTACGCAGGGGTTTGCGTTCAGCAAAGGGGGTCCTGGACGGTCTGCGCCGTTCAAAGGCCGGCGGCGCAACTTCCGCGACACAAGTGCATTTTTGGCGAAATATTTGCAGGTGGCGCGCTGCGCACCGCGTTCCCGGCAACGTCCGCCGGCGCTCCATTGCCGCCCCCCAGGCCCGAATTATGATCCCAGCCGAAATTAGCTCACAGCACCTTCGAAAGGAAGTCCTGGGTACGTGTGTGCCGTGGGTTGCTCAGCACCTCGCGCGGGTGGCCGTGCTCGACGACGGTTCCGTCGTCCATGAAGACCAGGGTGTCGCCGACCTCCCGGGCGAAGCCCATCTCGTGCGTGACCACGATCATGGTCATGCCGTCGACGGCCAGTTGACGCATGACGTCGAGGACTTCGCCGACGAGCTCTGGATCGAGCGCGGAGGTGGGTTCGTCGAACAACATCAGGGAGGGCTGCATGGCCAGCGCACGGGCGATCGCGACCCGTTGCTGCTGCCCGCCCGACAGCTGGGCGGGATAGGCCTTGACCTTGTCGGCAAGCCCCACCCGGTCGAGCAGCTTGAGCGCCCGCTCCCGTACCGCGCCCTTCGGCTCACGCCGGACGCGGCAGGGCGCCTCCATGAGGTTGTCCAGGGCCGTCATGTGCGGAAAGAGGTTGAACTGCTGGAAGACCATGCCGATCTCCCTGCGCTGCGCGGCGACCTCGCGGTCGCGCAGCTCATAGAGCCGATCGCCCTTTTGCCGATAGCCGACGAGGTGCCCGTTGACCCACAGCCGGCCGCCGTCGATCTTCTCCAGGTGGTTGATGCAGCGCAGGAAGGTGGACTTTCCCGATCCGGACGGCCCGATGACGCACATCACCTCGCCCGGCTTGACCGCGAGATCAACGCCTTTCAGCACATGCAGGCGGCCGAACTGCTTGTGCACCTGCTCGGCCTTGACCACCAGGCCGGACGGATCCGTGGATTGCGGCGTCCCCATCGGTGATCAGTGCTCCCCTCCTGCTCCGCCCAGTACGCGCAAGCGCATGCCGGCCGCCCCGGAGGCCGTGCCGCGGGCGAAGTAACGCTCGATGAAGTACTGCCCGACCAGCAGAACACTGGTGAGCATGAGGTACCAGACGCAGGCGGCCACCAGCATCGGGAAGACCTGGAACGTTCGGCTACCGATGGCCTCGAGCCGGAAGAACAGCTCGTTCGTCACCGGCACGAAGGCGACCAGGGAGGTGTCCTTCAGCATCGCGATCGTCTCATTGCCGGTCGGCGGCACGATCACCCGCATCGCCTGCGGGAGCACGATGCGGCGCATGGTCAGCAACCTGGACATGCCGAGCGCCTGAGCCGCCTCGTTCTGACCGGGATTGACCGACAAGATCCCCGCCCGCACGATCTCGGCCATGTACGCCCCCTCGGACAGCGCCAGGGCGAGCAGTCCGGCCATGAACCCGCTGAGGAACGTGCGGGCATCGATGGCGAAGATCGTGCCGTCGATATCGATACCGAGCAGGTCGGCCAGCTGGCGGTCGAAGGGAAAGCCGAACCGCACCGTCTGGTACAAGATCGCCATATTTCCGAACAGGATGGCGAGCACCAGCCGCGGCACCGCCCGGAAGAACCACGTGTAGACCCAGGCCGCGCCGCGCAGGATCGGGTTGGGCGACAGCCGCATCACCGCGAACACGATGCCGAGCGCGATGCCGATCAGCATCGCGAACACGGTGAGCAGCACCGTGGTCCGGACGCCTTCGATGACCGGCGGGCGGAACGCGTTGTCGATGATGAACGACCACTGGAACGCCTTGTTCGTGACGAGCATGTGCACGAACATCGCCGTGAGCAGGGCGAGCACGGCGACGGCGACCCATCGGCCGGGGTGCCGGACCGGCACGGCCTTGATGGGTTCGGGCCGTGCCTGGCCCGGCTC
>CALAED010000789.1 GCA_937891035.1 uncultured Thermomonosporaceae bacterium
AGGCCCAGGCGGCATTTTGGATGTCGGTGGACGCGCGTGCCGCGCTCCCGGCCAAGGCCATCAGGGATCTGGTAGAGGCCGGCGGCAAGCGGCTACGACCGGCGTTCTGTGTGAGCGGATATCTGGCCGCCGGTGGTGATCCGGACAACCGCGTGATCGTGGACATGGCCGCCGCAATCGAGTTCCTTCATGTGTTCGCGCTCGTCCACGACGACATCCTCGATGATTCGTCGCTGCGCCGCGGTGTCCCAACCGTGCACGTACGCCAGTCGGCCGAGCACGAGCGCCGGGGTCTGCGGGGGGAGCCTCGCCGGTTCGGCGAGGGCGTGGCGATACTCGTCGGCGATCTGGCTCACGTGTACGCGGACCGGCTGGCCGCTGCGGCGCCCTGGGACGCGCGGCAGATCTGGTCTGTGCTGCGCACCGAGATGATCGTCGGACAGTTCCTCGACGTGCTGACCGCCGCCGAGACCTCCGCGGACCCTGAGACCGCCCGCTTGATCGCGGTCTGCAAGTCGGGGCACTACAGCGTTCACCGCCCGCTCGCGCTGGGCGCCGCCGTCGCCGGGCGCGGTGACCTGGCACCGGTCTTCGAAGAATACGGCGTAGCCCTCGGTGAGGCTTTCCAGCTCCGGGACGACCTGATCGACCTGCTCGGAGACGCCAAGGCCACGGGCAAGCCGGTGGGCCTTGATCTCCACGGGTACAAGATGACGCTGCTCCTCGCCCTCGCCATGCAGCGGGTCGAGCGCATCCGCGAACTCGCCGAGAAGGGCCGAGAGCCGCACAGACTACGCGATCTCCTTTGCGAGTGCGGCAGTGTCGCCGAGGTGGAACGCCACATCGACCGGCTCGTCGACCGCGCCTGCCGGGCGATCGGCGCGGCACCCATAGATGAGGGCTGGCGGGACGAACTGACGGCGATGGCCTATTGGGTCGCCTATCGGAACCAATGACGAGCAGTACCGGAACCACGAGCGGGCGGGGAGAGCGGATTCCGTGTTGAACACCATGATCGTGGGGCTCGGACGGGCCGGCCTGGGCCTTCATTGGGCCGTGCTGCGCCGCATGCGCGCCGCGCCAGAGTATGCGGGCCTGTTCGCACCGGAGTCCGCCGTCGCCTGGGATCTGCGCAGACAACCGGCGACCGCACCGGACGACGACCTCATCACGATCAGCTCTCTCGAGGAGTCCGTGGACCTCCTCGACCCTGAGCGTTCGGTCGTGCACTTGTGCACGCCACCACGCGGGCGGCTGGACACGCTGCGCCGGCTCGCCCGGCTCGGCTTCCGCCGCATCCTCATCGAGAAGCCGATATCCAGCGACTGGGCGTCGGCGCAGGAGATCGACTCGCTGCGGGCGACGTGCGGGCTGCACCTGATCGTCGTCGCGCCATGGCTCGAGAGCGTGCTGACCCGGCTGGCCATGGACCTGATCCGATCCGAGCGCCTGGGACGGCTGACGGAGATCTTGATAGTCCAGCGCAAACCCCGATTGCAGCGCACGCTCGAAGGAGACGAGCACCCCACCGTCCTCGATGTGGAACTGCCGCACTCGGTCGGCGTTGCCCTGCATCTGGCCGGGGACGCGCGGGTCGACACCGCGTCCTGGACCAGCATGCGGGTCGGCAAGGTCGTCGTCCCCCGCATGGGCGGCGCTCAAGTCGTACTCCAGCACGAAGACGTCCGAACCAAGCTCATCACGGACCTCATGTCCCCGATCCGGGAGCGACGGATCAGGCTCGCCTTCACCGACGGCACCATGACCGGCTATTACGCCGCAAGCGACGCCGACTGCTACGCGTTCGCGACCGTTGTGCGCGGCCGGACGACGACCGAGGAATGCTTTCCCGACGACACGCTCACCGCCTTCATCGCCGCGGCCTATCGGCGGTTCGCCGCGGGCGCCGACACGAACCGTGAATTCGACTTGAACATGCGCGTCACCGCGCTGCTCGACGACGCCAAGGCGCGCTGCGAGTCGTCCGAAACCGGTTCGGCCCTACACCGTGTGGTGTCCAGTGGTATTTGAACGG
>CALAED010000790.1 GCA_937891035.1 uncultured Thermomonosporaceae bacterium
GCCGTCGGCGGACCAGGTGGTCGCCGGGCCGGCCGGCGCCGGCCGGCGGCCCGGCAGGCCGTCGAGCCGGACGCGGCGGTTCGGCGCATGGGCGCTGAGCCGCATCTGGTTGATCATTGGCCTCGGCATGGCCTGGCAGCTCTTGGCGCGTGCGTCCGACAACCCCTACTTCCCGCCGCCGTCGGAGATCTTTCCGATCGTGCGGGACCTGTGGTTTTCCGGACCGGCCAGTGATCTGTTCTTGACGGAGAAGGCGATCGACGACTTCAGGCCGAGCCTGGCGCACATCCTCGCCGGCTGGTTCGCCGCGTCGTTCGCCGGCATCGTGCTGGGCGTGGCGCTCGGCCGCTCCCGGACCGCCACGGACTTTCTCGATCCGCTGCTTCAGTTCGGCCGTGCCATCCCGCCGCCCACGCTGATCCCGTTTTTCATCATCGTGTTCCACATCGCCGACTCGATGTACATCGCCGTGATCACGTTCGGGGTCATCTGGCCGGTCCTGCTCAACACCATCGACGGCGCGCGCACGGTCGACGCGCTGCAGCTCGACACGGCCAGGGTCTTCGGCGTCTCCGGCTGGTCGCGCCTTTGGCGGGTGATCCTGCCCGCCGCCGCTCCCAAGATCTTCGCCGGGCTGCGGGTGAGCCTGTCGCTGGCACTCATCCTCATGGTCATCTCCGAGCTTGTCGGCGCCACGGCCGGCATCGGAGACCACCTCGTCAACGCGCAGCGCGCCTTCCAGATCCCGGAAATGTGGGCCGGCATCGTGCTGCTCGGCATCCTCGGCCTACTGTTCAACGGAATCTTCGTGCTGGTAGAACGGCGCGTGCTCGCCTGGCATCGAGGCGCGCTCAGGAACGAAGGCTGACCGGCTCGTTAAGGAAACGGTTCCCTTGCTCGAGATCAAGAATCTGACCCACGTCTATGGCGATGGCTACAAGGCCCTCGACGACGTCAACCTGAGCGTCAAGGCGGGTGAGCTCGTCAGCATCGTCGGCCCGTCCGGCTGCGGCAAGTCAACGCTGATGCGGTGCATCGCCGGACTGCAGCGGCCGACGGGCGGCGAGGTGTCGCTCGACGACACCCGGCTCGAGGGGGTGCCCGGCAACCTCGCGGTCGTCTTCCAGGACTACAGCAGATCGCTGTTCCCCTGGCTGACGGTCCGCGACAACGTCAGCCTGCCACTGCGGCGGCACGGAAAGAACCGCCACGAACGCCGCAAGGCGGCGCTCGAGGCGTTGGAGTCGGTCGGGCTCGCCGACGCCGGGCAGAAATACCCCTGGCAGTTGTCGGGCGGCATGCAACAGCGCGTCGCGATCGCCCGCGCACTCGCCTACCGGCCGTCGCTGTTGCTGATGGACGAGCCGTTCGGCTCCGTCGACGCCCAGACCAGGGAGGACCTCGAAGATCTCCTCCTGCGCGTGCGGGGCAACGACGGCATGACGATCCTGCTGGTGACCCACGACATCGACGAAAGCGTCTATGTGGGCGACCGGGTCATCGTGCTGACCACGGCGCCCGGGCATGTCTGTGCCGAGCTGCCGGTGGATTTGCCGGCCGAGCGCGACCAGGTCGCGACCCGCGAACTGCCGGCGTTCGTGCATCTGCGCGCCGAGGTGGGGCGGTTGATCCGCGGCGACCAGTCGCGGCGGGGGGTCCGGCTGAGCGCGGGCGAGTCGCCGTCCGGCTGAGCCGAAGGGACCCGCGCACACGTACCCATTGGCAACCGCTTTCCGGAGTGTGCTCAGCGACCGTACGATCGGGAAGTTCGCCCTTTGTGGTGGGAGAGGTGGGAAGCCCGCATGCCGGACGAGAGCCCGTCGTCGATCGTGTTGCGGCTGTTGCAAGGCGCCTGGACCACGCAGGCGCTGCACGTCGCCGCGGCGCTCGGGATCGCCGACGAGCTGGCGGATCGCGCCGCGACAAGCGGCGAGTTGGCCGCGGCGACCGGGGCGCACGCCGATTCGCTGCACCGGCTGCTGCGTTACCTGGTGACACTCGGCGTGCTCACCGGTGACGACGAATCCGGGTACCGGCTCGCCGATGTCGGCCGGCTGCTGCGTTCTGACGTCGCCGGCTCCGAGCGCGAACGGGCTCTGACCTACGGGACGTGGAACTATCGGGCCTTCGGCGGGCTGTTGCACACCATCCGCACGGGCGAACCGGCCTTCGATCACGTCTTCGGCATGTCACCGTACGACTACCTGGCGGCGCACCCGGACGAGGCTCGTTCGTTCGACCGGCAGATGCAGCGCGCGGAGGTGTTCTTCGCCAAGGTCCCGGAGGTCTACGACTTTTCCGGCGCGAAGACGATCGTCGACGTCGCGGGCGGGAACGGCGGGCTGCTCGCCGCGATCCTCGCCGCCGCGCCGACCGCGCGCGGCATCCTGTTCGACGCCGAGCACGTGGTCGCGGCCGCGCGCGACGGCCTGCGCGACCGCGGCGTGCTCGACCGCTGTGATCTGGCCGGGGGGAACTTCCTCGAATCAGTGCCATCAGGCGGCGACGTGTACGTACTGTCGCGAGTGCTGCACAATTGGGATGACCTCGACTGTCAAACACTTCTGACCAATTGTCATGAAGCCATGGAGACCGGCGCGACACTGCTGATCCTGGAACACCTCATCCCGAGCGAGATCCCGGGCGGGATCCCCGGTGAGGAAGGGGACTGCGCGGCCGCCAGACCGCCGGCTATCGCCCTCGACATCAACATGATGGCCCTGTTCGGCGGGCGCGAACGTACTTGGGAGGATTTCGGATCACTGCTGGCCACGGCCGGTTTCGATCTTCTGCCGACCCGGCAGCCGCTACCGTCTGATATCACCTTGCTGATCGGCCGCCGGCGCTGACCGCGGCCAGAAGGGAACGCCACTTACCGCTTCCATCCAAACGCACATCGCGATGGCGCCGCCCGAACCCTGAATGCAGTGGCCGTTAGCATTTCGAAGCCCGGTTGTTAGCGTGCTTGCACCCACTTCTCAAAGGTGAGAAGTACGTTACCCTCCATTGACACAACCCAATGACCCCGCGCCCATCCCATACGCACTTCGGTCCCCCTGGTCCGTTACGAAGGAGCGTTTCATGAGATTTCCACGTATGCATCGAGGATCGTTGGCGCTCACCGCTGCGATCACTGCTCTTGTCCTGACCGCCGCCGGCTGCGGCGGCGGCGACGACGAACCCGCCGCGTCGGGCACCGGCCCCGAGAAGACGACATTGAACGTGGGCATGCTGCCGGTCGGCGATCTGGCCCAGTTTCAGCTGGCCCTCGACCGCGGCTTCTTCAAGGCCGAAGGCCTGACGGTCAAGTCGCAGATGTTGCAGGGTGGCGCGGAGGCGGTGCCCAGGCTGAGGAGCAAGAACCTCGACATCTCCGCCGGCGCCTGGGTGCCTTTCTTCATGGCCCAGGAGTCCGGGGTGGTCAAGCTGCACGCCGTGGCGCCGGCCTTCGACTCCGGCCCGGGCACGCACACGATCCTGGTGCCGAAGGATTCGCCCATCAAGACGGTCAAGGATCTCGAAGGCAAGAAGATCGGCATCAACGTCAAGCGCAACCTCGGCTCGCTGCTCATCCAGGCGACATTGCAACCGAAGGGCGTGAAGCTCGACGATGAGAAGAACTTCGTGCCGATTCCGTTCCCGCAGATGGAGGCCGCGCTGAAGAGCAAGAGCGTCGACGCGGTGCAGGCGGTGGAGCCCACCTCCAGCCAGATGCAAGAGAACCTCGGCGCCCGGGTGCTCGTAGACCTCAGCGCGGGCCCGACGGCGAAGTTCCCCCTCGCCGGGTACGTCTCGACGGAAGAGTTCGCCAAGGAGAACCCCAGGACGGTCGCGGCCTTCAACCGCGCCATCAGCAAGGCGCAGGCACTGCTCACCGACAAGTCGCTGGCGGCTTCGGTCATCCCCAAGTACACGAAGATCACCCCCGCGGCGGCGGCCGCCATGAAGTACGGCACCTACCCGACCACGGTCAACGCGGCCGACCTCAAGCGGGTCTCCGACCTTATGATCCAGTACCAGTACCTCAAGAGTCCGATTGACGTGAACGCCTTCATCGGCAGCAACGGATAGTCCCCATCCGGGTGCCAACCGGCCGGCCCATGTGATGGTCGTGTCCCGGGCCGATTCGCACAGATCGGCCCGGGACGCCGACCGTCCCCTCGGAGGTTCTTCATGAGCTCCCCCAGCTCCCACCAAGCCGCCGCCGGCGCAGGCTGGGACGAAGCACATCGGCTCGGCGCGTACGAAAACCTGCTGCCGGACAGGAAGATGCGCGGCTTCTCCTGGCTCAACCCGATCGTGCTGTGGCGGTCGCGCAACGACTTCATCGCCAGTCGGTTCAGCGACCCCACCGACGACGTGCGGCGGCGTTGGGTCGCCGAGCAGTTGGCGCGCGGCGCCCACCCGGATTTTTTGGTATCGCTGCCCGCGCTGGAGTCGTTTCTCGTGCTCGGCGACCCGGGCGAGGGCGACCGGTCGCAGTACGCCGTCGTGCCCGGGCTGCTCGCGGCGGGCGCCGACACGTCATTAATGATCATCGCCAGTGACGTGATCTACCCGGTCGGCAGCGTGAACGACTATCCGGACAAGTTCTTCCGGCCCTACCAGGGGTATCCGGCGCCGATCTACGCGGTGCCGGGCAACCACGACTGGTACGACGGGCTCGGCGGGTTCATGCGGGTCTTCTGCGACGCCCCCGGACAGCCGACGCCGCGCTGGCGCGGCCGGTTCGGCGGGCTGGCCAGGCTCTTGTGGCGCCGGCCCGCCGTCGCCGACGAGGCCGCGCTCGCCGTGGGGCTGGCGCTGCGCTCGGCACCCGGCCAGCGGGCCACGCAGCCGGGGCCATACTGGGCCATCGACACCCCGCGACTGCGCATCGTCGGCGTCGACACCGGCATCAACGGAGACATCGACGGCGACCAGGCCGAGTGGCTGCGCCGCGTCTCAGCCGGCCCCAAACCCAAGTTGCTGATCACGGGAAAGCCGCTCATCGTCGACAACCAACGCCGCCCCCGCACGGTCGGCTCCATCGTCACCGACCCGGCGTGCAACTACGTGGCGGCGATCGGCGGCGACATCCACAACTACCAGCGCTACCCGGTCACCCTCGACGACGGCCGGACGATCCAGTACATCGTTTCAGGCGGGGGCGGCGCGTTCATGGCCGCCACCCATGTGATCCCCAAGGTGACCGTCGTCGACGAGGACGACTTCGTCTGCTATCCGCTGCGCGGCGACTCGCTGACCTTCTACAGCAGGTTGTACGGCCGACGGTTGCACATGCGCTGGTTCTTCGAGCTCACCTACGAGCAGGCGGCGGCCGCCATCGCGCACCGGCTCGGCCTCACCCCCACGCGCCGGGAGGCGCATGGGGTACGCCCGTCGGCGCGCGCCAAACTGGTGGCCGCGCTGCTCGGCGTGCCCGGGCGGGGAGGCCGGGCCACCCGCTGGTTCCGGCT